>JAPLKX010000043.1 GCA_026387845.1 Candidatus Hydrogenedentota bacterium
GAGGCCTTTTGCATCCTTTTTGCCTTTGTGCCATTGTCCTGAGAAGTTCTCTCCGTCGTTCGGGGTTTCTTTTCCCATACCGAGCCAGTATGGCTTTTGGTCTTTGACCAAGACGTTGGAGAAGATGACTTCGCCGGGCTTGTTTAGGACGTCCCAGATCTTGGGATCGTCTTTCGAGTTGACGTTCTGGATGATGCCGAAGATGCCGGACTCTGCGTTGGCCGCGATGCATTTTCCGCCGATTTCGCGGAAGTAGGCGATGTCGTCGCCGAGGATGGTTTCGCCGGGCAGCATGGCGGTCGAGGTTTTGCCGCATGCGCTGGGGAACGCGCCGGCCAGGTAGGTTTTCCGGCCGCCGGGGCCGCGGACGCCGGTGAGGAACATGTGTTCGGCGAGCCAGCCTTCTCGGTCGGCCTTCCGGATGGTGAGCCGGAGGGCGAGTTTTTTTAGGCCGGCGGTGTTTCCGGCATACTGGGTGTTGACGCTGTAAACGGAGTCGGTGGTGTAATCGATGTAGATTCGTTTTTTGTCGTGGTCGGCGCTGGTCATCCGGTCGTCGAGCCGGCCGCTCGAGTGAAGCGTGGCGAAGAAATCGGCCTTGGGCCCGAGCCGTTTGAACTCCTCGTAACCGAGCCGGTACAGCAGGTTGAGCGCGTGCGAGACGTAGAACGAGTCGGTGCACTCGACGCACGGGATGCTGAACACCGAGTTGTTCGGGCCCAGCGTGAGAAACCGGACCACCATCGTCCTGCCGTTCATGCAGCCGTCCATGAGGCCTCGGACTTCGTCGAGGCCTTTCTGGCGCTCGACCTGGTTGAGTGCCGGGCAGAGCCGGTCGGTTTTGGGGACGAGATACCGGGTGACTTCGCGGTCGCGCCCCTGGTCTTCGGGCCCGTCGTAGTGGATCGTGTGTCCGGTGATGGCGAGGGGCCGTTCTTCTTTGAGTTCGACGACTTTTTCGCGGGTGATGCGGACGTCTTCCGCGGAGTCGGTGCTCACCCAGACGTGGCCGGGCTTGCAGAGGTCGATTGCGTCGGCGATGAACGCATGGAGGCGCTCATTATCGATTACGGCGAGACGCCTGTAGTTTTCGGCGTCGAGTTTCGCCTCGAGTTGGAGTAGCGCCAAAGAAGAATTGCTCATGTTCGACTCCCTTTCTCGCGATCACCCTTCCGCCAGGCTTTTGGCCTGCGGCTCCGTGTCCTCCAATAGAAACTTTAGTATGGCATCCCCCGCAAGAGGGTCAATGCTGATGCGCGAACCGGCCACGGCCCGGCCCGTAATCCGCTCGACCTCGGTCTCGAGGTCCCGGCTGACGGTCTCGAACGCGGCCGCAGCCAGTTTTTCAAGCAACTCGCGCACTTCCTGGTCGCGGGCGCTTTGGCGTTCCGCCGCGGAGACGACACCGGTCAATGAGACCAGGATATGGGAGCGGTGGATGTCGACTTCCACCGATTTGGGGCAAAGCCCCATATGTGTTTGCTCGAACCGCGCCACGGTCTCCGCCAACCGCTGGTGGATCTGGACCGATTGGGCCATGAACTACTTCCTCACTGGCGGAGCCGGTTCCTTACGAATCATACAAATAAAAAACCGGTCACTGCCACTCTTTCGGCAGTCACCGGCCCATATGTTCAGCAGGTCGCGTGTGCGACCCCCTGTCAATCCGCCTGTTCCGGATAGTTTACGGAACGCGGGGGCCCGGTGTCAAATTGCCGGCTCGCTGTTTTTGAGCCGGCATTCGGGCGGTCCGTCGAGTGTAAAGATGATGACGCGCTCGCCGGTTTTTGTGCTGACGTCGGTGTGGAGGCTGACGACCCTGCGCCCGGTAATTTCGTGGATAATGCCCTCAAGCGCGGGCCGGCCGCCTTCGAGCAACTCGATGCGGACCTGTTTTACGAGTGCGCGGCCGCGGGTGCTGGTGTCGATTTGGGCGAGGCTTTTTTCCGCGGGGGTCAGCACACCGTGCAGGCGGACGAGCACCAGGTCGTCGATCAGGTCGGTTTTGGTTTCTTCGGGGCCGCGGCCCATGTACTCCTGCTCGAACCGAATGATGGCGGTTGAGATTTCGGCCTCGATTTGTCCCTTGGTTTTCATAAGAATCCCGCTGTGGTTGGCGCACATTGTGGCGGAGCGGGCCGGGCGTTTGCAAGAGGCAGCCCAATTGCGGATTTCGGATTGTGGATTGCGGATTATCCGGAAGAGGGAAGACGGTTTGTTCGCAGCGTTGAGTTCCGTAGAGGTCGGGAGTGTGTGAAGCGCATATTCTTCCTATGGCGCGCTCGTGGAAGCGGCGTCCCCGCCGCTTCATTTATGCAACAACCGCTTCGTCTCTGCAGTCATCGCTTTAGGAAGCCCATACGACTTTTACCGTGATGCGGCAACCGCTGGCACTCTGCCACGCCCTACTTTTGGCCACGCAGGGTCAACAGCCGGAATAATGTTGGCGCGGTTGAGATGTTTTTACTATAATAGGTGGTCAAGGTGCAGCGGGTTGCGGGCCCGGGAACTGTTCCACCGGCATCTGCGGAAGGTTTTTGAGAATGTACATTGGCCGAATTGTCAGTGTTGCCATTACGAAAGATGGCCGTCTTTGCGCCTCGTACCGGGTTTCGAGCCGGAGTTTTCCAAACCGGATGGCGGTAGTGGCGGGCGACAAGGTGAGCATAGTTCCGAAACCGGGTCACGAGGTGGACGTCCAGCGGAACCCGTATATTGCTTACAACTGCGTGCGGCTGGTTGCAGGCGGGAATGTGGCGGTGGTGACGAACGGCAGCCAGACCGATCCCATCGCGGAGAAAATGGACGCGGGAACGCCGGCGAGGGACGCCCTGGTGACGGCATCAATCCTGCTCGATTATGAAAAGGACCAGTTCAACACGCCGCGGATTAGCGCCGTAGCCGACCGGCGGGACGGTTCGGGCTGGCTGGCGATTGTGCGCCACGACGGGCTCGAGGTCAGGCGGATGCCGCTCGAGGCGGGGAGGTTTTTTTACGTGGCGACGTACGAGGAGAACCGGCTGGCGGATTCGCAGGGCGGCCCCTATGACGCTTCGAGCGCGTCCGACGCCTGCGAGTTTATTCTGCGCCGGGGCGTTTTTGCCCAGCGGGAAAACCCGGTGACGGCGGTCGCGGCGATGGTGGCGGGTGGGGGATTTGAACTGGCCGCAAAGGATGCGTGATCGATGAGCAACGAATACGTCAGCCCGTTGGTGGAGCGGTTTGCGACGCGCGAAATGGCTCTGTTGTGGGGCGCGCAAAAAAAGTTTTCGACGTGGCGCCGTTGCTGGATCGCGCTGGCCGAGGCGGAGAAGGAACTCGGGCTGCGGATCACGGATGAACAGATCGGGCAGATGCGGGCGCACGTTGATGACATCGATTTCGAGGCGGCGGCGAAGTTCGAGCGGGAGACGCGCCACGACGTGATGGCGCACATTCACGCCTATGGGCTTGTCGCGCCGGCCGCGCGGCCGATCATTCATTTGGGCGCGACGAGCGCGTACGTGGGCGACAACACGGACCTGATCCTGATGCGGGAAGGGCTCGAGATCGTGCTGGCAAAAGCCGCCAACGTGCTCGATCGACTGGCCGATTTTGCGCGGAAGTGGCGGGCGCTGCCCACCCTCGGGTTTACCCATTATCAGCCGGCGCAGGTGGTGACGGTAGGCAAGCGGGCGTGCCTCTGGGCGCAGGACATACTGATGGACGTCGAGGACATCGAAGCGGCCATCGGCCGGCTCAGGTGCCGGGGCGTCAAAGGCACGACGGGCACGCAGGCGTCGTTTCTGGCGCTTTTCGACGGCGACCACGAGAAAGTCCGGCGGCTCGACCGGTTTGTCGCGGAGAAGCTGGGGTTCAAAGAGTCATACCCGGTAACGGGCCAGACGTACCCGCGCAAGGTGGATACGCACGTGCTGCGGGTGTTGGCGGGGATCGGCGAGAGCGTACACAAATGGGGCACGGACATGCGGCTGCTGCAAAACCTGAAGGAGGTCGAGGAGCCGTTCGAGTCGACCCAGGTCGGGAGCAGCGCGATGGCGTACAAACGCAACCCGATGCGGTGCGAACGGGCGTGCGGGCTGGCGCGGTACCTGATGACGTCCCCGCTCCACTCGGAATTCACGGCGGCGGTACAATGGTTTGAAAGGACGCTGGACGATTCGGGCATCCGGCGGATCAGCATTCCAGAGGCATTTCTGGCCGCGGACGGAATCCTGAACCTGTATATGAATGTTATGGAATACCCGGTGGTTTATCCAAAAGTGATCGAACGCCACCTGCGGGCGGAACTGCCGTTTATGGCGACGGAAAACATCCTGATGGCGTGTGTCCGGAGAGGCGGCGACCGCCAGGAGTTGCACGAAGTGATCCGCAGGCATTCACAGGCGGCTGCGGCCCGCGTCAAGGAGGAAGGGCTGGACAACGACCTGCTCGAGAGGCTCGCGGCCGACCCGGCAATCGGGATGTCGCGCTCCGAGATTGATGAGATAATGAAGGTCGAGGAGTTTGTGGGCCGGGCGCCCGAACAAGTGGACGAGTTTTTGCTCGAGTATATCGAGCCCGCGCTCGAGCGTAACAAGGAGGCGTTGGGTGGGCGGTCGGACGTGCGGGTATAAGAAATCAAGAAAGGGACATAAGGGACATAAAGGACCTAAGACTTTCTAACCCGATTGCTTTTGTCCCAATAGTGAGAGATGGTTAAAGGCACACATAAGATAGCCGCGGTGGTTAACCCTTATTCGGGCAATGGGCGGGCGGCCCGCCATTGGCCGGAGATCGCCAAACTGATCGAGGAGATGGTGGGCGATTTCACGTTCCTGCGCACCGAGCGGCCGGGCCACGCGACCGAATTGGTGCGGCAGGCGTTGCGCGATGGGTGCGAGAGGATCATCAGCGTGGGCGGCGACGGAACGCACCACGAGGTCATCAACGGGTTCTTCGACGGGTTCCTTCCGATCAATCCGCGGGCGGCCATGGCGATCATGCCGCTGGGGACAGGTTCGGATTTGGCGCGAACCCTGCGGATGCCCAAAGGGCGTGACGCGATCCCGCACCTGGTGGGGGACCGGGTGGTTGCGGCGGATCTGGGGCGTGTGACGTTCACGCTGCCGGGCGGTGCGGGGCAGAGTTTCTTGTATTTCATCAACACGTGCCACGTCGGGATGGGCGGGGCGGTGGTGGAGCGCGTGAACCGGACCACGAAAAAGTACGGCGGGCTTTTTTCATACATGTGGGGCACGCTGGCGACGCTGGCAACGTATGAGCCGCCGTTTATGGAAATCGAAATCGACGGCTACCAACTCGACCAGGTGTGCCGGGACGTGATCGTCGCGAAAGGCCAGTACGACGGGGGCGGGATGCACGTGGCCCCGAACGCCCAGATAGACGACGGGGTGTTTGACGTGTACGTGATCGGCAACACCAGCCGGATGTTTTGCCTCACGCACCTGCCGGCCATTTACAGGGGCCGGCTGACGGACTACCCCGACCAGGTGAAGTATTTCCCGGCATCGCGCATTACGATCCGGAGCGACACCACCGTGCTGATCAACCTGGACGGCGAGCAGCCCGGGCAGTTGCCGGCCGCAATTGAAGTCATGCCCAAGGCGCTCAATATCGTTACCGCCAGCCCGCTCCACGAATCCGCCGAACAAGAAACGCGCGCGGCCAGAAAAGAGCTTGCCCAGAAAGAACTGGAAGAGGCCAAGAAGCGGGCGGAAGAGGCGAATAAGCCGCCCGCCGAGCCCAGCGCGAATTGATCTATTTGCCACAAAGAACGCAAAGAACTCAAAGAAAATTTTTCGCAGAAGACTCAGCCTGTCTGGGACGCCCCCCACAACTGCCGGGGGGCGTCCCAGACGTGGCAAAAGGCTGGACTGCATTTTTTGGTTACGGCTACGCCGCGCTGTGCTCTTTGTCTTCTTTGTGGCTGGTCTTTGAGGGAGCACAATAATGCCGAAGATAGTTTTTCTGGGGGCGGGCAGCACGGTATTTGCCAAGAACGTGCTTGGGGACTGCCTGAACGTTCCGTCGCTGCGTGATGCGCAGATTGCGCTTGTGGATATCGACGGGGACCGGCTGCGCGTATCCGAGGTGATGCTTCAGAATATCAACCGGACGCTGGGCGCATCGGCCCGGATCAGCGCGCACCTGGCCGGCGATGCTGAAAATGCACTGCGCGGCGCGGACTACGTCGTAAACGCGATCCAGGTTGGCGGGTACGAGCCGGCGACCGTCATCGACTTCGAGATACCCAAGAAATACGGCCTGCGCCAGACCATCGGTGACACGCTGGGAATTGGCGGGATTTTCCGGGCGCTGCGGACGATTCCGGTCATGCTCGACTATTGCCGCATAATCGAGCGGGTCGCGCCGGGCGCCTGGCTGCTGAATTATGCGAACCCGATGGCCATGCTGACCGGTCGGGTGTGACGCCGACGTTTGTGGGGGACCTGCCGGTGCAATGCGCCGCGCTGACCCGCACCAACGTGAACGTCCACGAACTGGCCATCGAGGCCGCGCTGACACGCAAGCGCGAGCACATCTACCACGCGGCACTGCTCGATCCGCACACGGCGGGGGAGTTGACGATAGACGAGATTGTGGCGCTTTGCGATGAGTTGATCGAAGCGCACGGGGCCTACCTGCCGCGGTACGTGTAAGGCCGGCTGGGCCTGCTAGAGTCGTTCGCGGCCGAGGACTTCGATGGCGTCCGGGGTGATAGTTCGGAGATCGGGGAACCGTTCCTGTACGAGGAAGGTTTCGGCGTAGGAGTCGTTGACGAGGGCGCAGGCGCGGGGGTCGATTTTGTGGGAGGCCATCAGTTCGGCCAGGGCAGCGACTTTGTCTTCGGCAAATCGCTTTTCGATGAAAAAATCGGGGACCTGATGGCGTAGCATCAGGTTGGCGGCTTCGGCGTTTTTTGAAAGGAGAAACAGCCGAACGCCGCGGTTGTGCAGGTCGTAGAGGCAGGCGACGACGTCGGGGTCTGGTTTGCCGTCTTTGCGGATGACGGTGTCGTCCCAATCCCAGATAACGGACTCGAAAGGAGTTTCGTCGGCAAAGGTTCGCAGGCAGCGGTTGATGAGTACGGGCCGCATTCGGGGTATTTTCACCTGCTCGCCGGTGAACAGGAACACGGAGATCAGGGGTATGTTCACACCGCAGAAGCGCGTGAGCGTCATGCTGCCTGCGATGCGGGCATTGATTTCCATTAGCACGGGGCTGCCCGCCGTGTTCTCCCGGAACTGGGCGAACCAAGGCCCCCGAATTCGCAGTTCCGCCGCAATGCGTCGAACGTGCCGTTGTATGGCGGGTTCGGCAATGGCCTCGGTTCCGAGGGCGATTCCGCGCCCAATCCGGCTGCGTTCCCGCACGTTGGCAAAGAGCAGCGCGCCGTCCATATTGCTGACGCAATCGACGGTGAACTCACGGCCAGGCAGGTACTCGCAGAGGAGCAGGCCTTGTTCTACGGCTGAGTTCAACTGCAACTGGTTGGTGACGTGCATGGTGTTGCGCGACCCGCTGTCTCTGTCGGGTTTGGCGAACAGGGGTGGAGCCGCGTCTTCGGGATCAAACAGCCGCGGCACCGGTACGATACCGGACAGGCGCTCGTAGGTGGCCCGTTTGGACAGCAGCAACTGTGCGGTTTCGGCATCGGGAGTGATGAAAACCGTACCCGGCACGTTCCACCGCGAGAAGATAGCGACCAGCGGGTCCCACATGGGAAACACGACGTGGATGTCGTGTTTGCGGATGATTTCTTTGAACCGCGGCTCGAAATCGGGCTCGTCGCATCCCGGGCAAAGAATGTAGTGTTCGAGGAAGTGGCGTGCGGGGTCGAACCGGCTTTCGTAGCTGCTTCCGCCGAACAGTCGGATCTTGTTGCTCTTTGCAAGAGCTTGTACGGTTTCGAGTCCGGGCTCGTTCCGCGTCGGGAACACCAGGACGTTAACGGGTGGCGTCATTCAATGACGTCCTTGACGATGTAATAGGGTTTGTTCTGAACTTCGACGAAGATCCGGCTTACGTACTCGCACACCAGGCCCATGGCAATCATTTGAACACCGGCAAGAAAGAAGAACAACGCCGCAACCGTGGCCAGTTCGCTGTAGAGGCCCAACGTAATGCGCATGTAACCGATGCGAAGGCTCATGCCGAACCCAATCACGGAAAGAAAGATGCCGAGCCACCCGATGAGTTTGATTGGGGTGGTGGTCACGCTGGCCAGCATGTCAAAGTTGAGGTGCAAGAGATTCCAGAGGCTATACTTGCTTTTGCCTGCGCCGCGAGGTTGATGCTCGACCTGGACCTCCGCGACTTTTGCGCCCAGCCATACCATCTCGGCGGGGACGTACCGGGAATGGTGCCTGAACGCCACCATGCGGTCCACCACTTCACGTCGAAACGCCTTAAGACCGCAGCCGAGATCGCGCATTTTAGATTTGATTGCGCATGACACGAACAGATTGAGCATTCGAGACGCGGTTTTTCGCCAGAGGCTGTCATACCGCATCTGTCGCCACCCTTGTACGACGTCGTAGCCTTCTTCGAGTTTGTTAATGACCTTGGGGATTTCCTCGGGTGGATTCTGTAGGTCGGCATCAATGATGACGACGATATTGCCGCGTGCATTGGCCATTCCTGCATAGAGAGCGGGTGTCTGTCCGAAATTTCGGACGAGCCGGACGATTCGCAGCCTTGGCTCAGCCTGATGGTGCTTGAGCAGGAGTTCGGTGCTTCCGTCGCTGCATCCGTCGTCTACGGCGACGATCTCGAACGTGCGTCCCATCTTTGTCAAGGTTGAGACGCACCGCGCCATCAGTTCGTCAATACTGGCCACCTCGTTGAAAACGGGCATGACCAGTGAGATTTCCGGCCGCTCACTCATAAAGAACCCCGTTGAAGCACATAATACAAAAACCTTTAGGCTGATTTTAGACGATAGTATAAACATTATACAATTCAACGGTTTAGAGATGCCATGCCAGATGTTGCGAAGGATTCAGCGAAGGGCAACGCCAGAAGGGATTTTTGGCTGGGATCCAGTGTGTGCTGGGAAATAGGGGCAATTCTCGGCTATGATTCAGGTATAGTGAAACTTTAAGCCGGCAGTCATTCGAGTGAGAATAGCGCAAAAGGAGCGTGTATGCGCCCATGTTCGGTGTAACCTCAGACAGTATGGCGGTTGCTTGTGAGGCCTGTGGGGGCCGGCTTTTCTTTTTTGGCAGGCGCAAAGAATATCGGTATTACGGGTGCCGTGCCTGCGGATCGTTGCAGTTGGTCCCGCAGCCAACGCGGGAAGAACTGCAAGAAGCCTATCAAACCGAGTATGCCACTGCGGAACACATCACTTCTAACGGTGACTGGTGCCATCGGATCTCGCAGGCGTACTTCCGGGCCGTTCTTGTCACGTTGACAAATCTGGGCGTTCATAAAGTGACGGAGATCGGCGCGGGCTGGGGGGTGTTGTGTGACCTTCTGATCAAGGAAGGGTTGGACTATGACGGAGTCGAGCCCAGTCGTCAAATGGCGGAGTATTGCCGGCGCAGAGGGCTTCCGGTCCGTCAAGGGGAC
>JAPLKX010000311.1 GCA_026387845.1 Candidatus Hydrogenedentota bacterium
CCGCCGATGCCGATGCCCCACGCCAGCGCCAGGTCCCGCGCCTTGCCCGACTCGCCAACCGACCTCAGGAACTCGCTCCCCAAAGCCTCCCGCGCCCGTTGCAACCGTTTGTTGGCCGCCGCCTTCGTTATTTCCAAAAGCGACGCAACCTCACCCACCGTTTTGCCCCCATAATAAAAAAGCAGCAGGATTTCGCGCTGGTCCGGCTCCATATCCTGCAGCTTCGCCCGCACGATCCGCTGCAACTCCGCCCGTTCCACCGGCGGGTTCTCACCCGGTTCCGCCACCGTCGCCACATCCGCCACCAGCACCTCGCTCTTGCGCCGCCGGATCCACGAAACCGCCGCGTTCCGTGCGATGGCCATCAGCCACGGGCCAAACTTCTGCGGCTCCATCAGCGTGTCCAACTTACGGTACGCGCTGACAAACGCCTCCTGCGCCACGTCCTCCGCATCCACCGTGTTTTCCAACCGCGCCCGTGCCACCGACTGGACCGCGCGGTAATACCGTTCCACCAGCACCCCAAATTCGTCCCGCCGGCCCCCAAGAACCCGGCCAACTATCCGCGCGTCCGATGTCAACTGGAGAGGTATCAGCATCGTCTCACCCTCCTTTCACCCCCAAGACGCACGCACCCCCTCAGAAAGGACATACTTTTCTCCGCACTTCCACCCTGACCGTCTAGGTCCTATAGGCTTTCCCTCCAGCCTGTTCTTCCTACAGCCTACAGTCTACGGTCTACAGGCTTCTTAGAACTCCGGAATCCGCGTCAGCCGCCCGGTCTGGTAGTAAAAATTCACCAGCGACTTCGCCACAAACTCGTCCCCCATCCCAACCGCCACCACCGTCGCTTCCTTTGCGCCATACCCGCCCTGCCACGCCGCGTTGATTGTCGGGAAATACCCGTAGGTCTTGTTGCAGTACCCGAACACGAACGTGTTCGCGATCGCGCAATGGCTCTTGAGGTCCAGCCCGTACTGCACGAAAAATTCGCCCGGCCACCCCGCGATGGCCACGTCATCGCCCAGCGTCACCGTCACCAGGTCCGCGTCCATCCCCTCCGCCCATTCCTTCTTCAACCGGTCGAGCATGGGCCGCACCAGCATCGCGCCATAATGCTTTTCTATCGCCGCCACAACTTCCGGGTCGTTCATGTCGTACCGCAGCCGGATTGGCACCGCCTCGGTTTCCGCGGTCAGTTGCACGCCCGCCCCGTCCCGCATCGTCATCTCCTTCGACACCCTCACAACCTCCGCCGCGACGGCCTTCCCCATCTTCTCGACCTCGTTGAACGCGCCGTCTTTGGGGGCCGTCTTGTCCATGAACGGGTTGATGTCGCCGCACGCCCCCTGCGCGAACATGCACGTCCCGCCCAATTCCTTCTCAACCGTCCGCTGCATCACGCCGGCATAATCCGCCGAGATCTCGAGGTTCTCCGGCCCGAGCACGACATTGTGGCACGTGAAATTCACCAGCGTCGCCAGCGGCGTACCATCCAGTTTCTCAAACCGGATCACCCCCACCATATGATCCACCGGCGCCGTCGGGACACGCTCGGGGTTCGCCCAAAACATCTCCGCCGTTCCGTCCGCGTTAACCTTCCGCCGGTTATGCCCCTCGATGGCCTCGCCCTTTCCCACGCCGTACTTCACCGGGGCAAAGGCGCTGTTCGCCGCCACAACGATGCCAATCAACTTCGCTTCCAAATCTTTTACATACGGCTTTTCCACCGACGGAAAGTTCGGCGTCCCATCCGGACCCGAATGCGTGTGGCTCGTCAGCAGCATCACCTGCTCGATACCCGTCTTCTCGAGGATGCCCTTTTTCACGCCCGCCACGAGTTCGCCCGTCAGCCCGCCGAGGTCCATCGTCACGATCGCCAGCGTCGTGTCATCGTCCTTCAACACCAGCGCCTTCGCCTTCAACGGGTCGTGTACACCCGTCGAAAC
>JAPLKX010000699.1 GCA_026387845.1 Candidatus Hydrogenedentota bacterium
TCCTGTCCACGGCCATGATCACACGGATCGCACTCGTTGACAAGAGGGTGGTCTGCACTACACGCCCGAATGAACAGGAAGCCCCAGAAACCAAGGACTTATGGGGCCGCCAAACCCCAAAAACGACCTTCAGGTGACGACTACTGCGGAAAATGGGTTAGCGTATATGATACAAGGCGGTGTGTGGGGACACTAAAGGTATAAGTACAGCTAGGATATGTGACGACGGGGGGGTGGGATTGCAGCCGGCGAACGCGCAGGAATTTTTCCCGATCGGGATAGGAAGCCTGTGCCTCGACACGGTAACGGGCTTTGACCTTTATCTGAAGCCGCAGGGGGCGAAACCGCCGGTCTTGTACCGCGACAAGACGCTTCCGTTTACGGAAGAAGCGCGGGAGCGGCTGAAGCAAAAAGGCATTACCAAACTCTACGTCCGTTCGATACAGGCGTCGGATTACCGGAAGTACGTTCAGGCCAACCTGCGTTCGATCATAGCCGATCCGCAGGTCGAGGTTGCGGAACGTGCGGAAGTGCTTTACACGTCGGCCCAGGACGTCATGAAAACCCTCATGGACGATCCGCGGTCGGGCCAACTGTTTGATACCACGAGCAAGCTGGCGTCGGACGCGGTTTGGTTTTTGTTCAACCAGCCGGCGTCTTTCGAGAGCCTGTTGAAGGTAACTTCGTACGATTACTACACGTACACGCATTGCGTGAATGTTTTTTTGTTTTGCATGGCGCTGGCCCGCAAGATGAGCTACTCGGAAACCGAGGTGCTGACGTTCGGGACGGGTGCGCTTTTGCACGACGTTGGCAAGTGCATGATACCGGCGGACATCATCAACGCGCCGGGCAAGCTGACGCCGGAACAGTGGGCCCTCATGAAACAGCACCCGGAGTTTGGATGCCGGATCCTGACCGAACAAGGCATCCACGACCCGGTGATTCACGACATCACGCTGCACCACCACGAAAAAGTCAATGGCAAAGGGTACCCGCAGGGTATAACGGGCAAGGACCTGTCACGTTTTGCCCGGATTTGCGCCATCGTGGACATCTTCGATGCATTGACCACACGGAGAGCGTACAAAGACGCCATGGGTTCGTTTCCCGCGCTGAAGCTGATGCAGGATGCCATGGCGGAGGAACTTGATCCTCAGTTGTTCCGCAACTTTATTGAACTGATGGGCAGCCAAGGCCCCATTGTGTCCCAGACGCGGGCTGAAAGGGATTGAGTGGCCGCCGAAAAGGTATTGGAAGACCACCTGTGCGTGGGGCAAGTGGTTCTTGTTCAGGCGAAATCGGTTCACAACCCGGCGGTCCGTTTTCGCAGTGTGATCCGGGGCTGGCACGTTGGAGTGCGCATCATCCTGGACCGTCCCGGGTTTGGCAACATCGACCCGCTCCATGAAGGTTGCGCCTGCACGGTCCGGTTTCTGAACAATGGCACGGCCTGCGCATTCCGGACATATCTGACGAACTGGCTGATGATGAGCAACACAAGATGGTGCCACGTCAGTTGGCCGGAAACATTTGAGGCCATATCGTTTCGGAAGCATCCGCGGGTGCCTTTCAGCGCGCCCTGCACGGTGCGGTTTAATGGCACGGCGGCCGGCGGCACGTTGCGCGACATCAGCGCCGGAGGCTGCGGCGTCTTGACCAACACGGCCGTGGAGGCGGGCACGCAGGTTACGATGGATTTCAGCCTTCCGTCGGGCATAGCGATCCGGAACCTGCGGTCGGTGGTTCGCAACGTTCGCATCGTTCAGGCTCAAACGGTAGCCGGGTGTGAATTCATGCCGGACCAGTTGCCCGTTCAAAGCGAGATAATTCTGTATATCAACCATGCGCTGTCACGGAAGCCGGGCGGCGGCGCGGTTACTCGCCGGCTCCTGGTAATTGACAGCGACCCGGCCTCGAGCGGCCAGTTGTGCCACGCC
>JAPLKX010000467.1 GCA_026387845.1 Candidatus Hydrogenedentota bacterium
GGGCGTGGAAGGCGCTCCGCTGACGGCTTGGGAAAGCTGGGAATATTCGGCGGCATCTGAGCGGCGTGAATTAGCCCAGTTGCTGAAGATTTGGAAAGAGCGGGGCGACTTGTGGCAGTTCAACCCCATCAACCGGGTCGAGGTCGAGAAGGTAAGGTCCGGTATAGACCGGCTGCAGAATCGGGATCGGGGTCCCACAGTATCGTTTGTGCTGCGCACCGGGTTGTCGTCCAAACTGGCGGCAGCGCGGCGGGCTATGGCGGAAGCCCAACGGGATAAGACGGTGAGCGAGGAACAGCGGGCGGTGCGCGTGGAGGAGGCCAAGGCCCGGCTGGCCCAATTGGATTCTGAGAAGAAAACTGCAGCCAAGAAAGACCCCGATAGTCTCAACGATCTGGTGTTTACGTTTGTGGTGGTGCCGGACTGCGGTGCGATTCCGACGATGGTCATATTCGTGGCGGCGGTGTTGGCGTTTCCGACGCGGTGGTGGAAAAAGCTGCTGGGCGTGTTGCTGGGGGTTCCCTTCCTGTACGGGATCAACACGCTGCGGTTGTCCGTTCTGGCCGTAATTGGGGCGTGGGATCGCGGCGGGGAAATATTCAAGTTTGCTCACGAATATGTGTGGCAGGGCATATATATAATTTTTGTGGTACTGGTGTGGCTGGCCTGGGTGGAGTTGCTGGTGAGGAGGAAAACAGACTGATGGCTTTGTCGGGAAAACGTTCGGCGGCTATCCTGGCGGGGAAGTTCATAGTTTTGGCGCCGATCTGCCTCGTGGTTTGGCTGCTGGTTCTGCCGGTTTACGCGCACATCCTGGCCTATGCCGCCGGCAGTATTTTCCGTTACGGGTTCGGGTTAAATGTGATGGGGATCCGGGTAGATGCCGCGGGATTTCTCAATACGGATACTTCACTGACGTATACCATCATGACCACCGAGAAGGCCTTGCCCGCGCTGGGCAAGCTGGTGTGCAACATTGCGCCGTTTGTGGCGCTGGTTTTGGCAACGCCACGGCTTAAGCTGGTGCGCCGGCTGCGCATTATCGGGATCGGCACCGGGTTGATCTTCATCTCGCACGTGGCGGCAGTCGTGATCCGGCTGATGGGCCGGGGTCCCGTCCAGGGCCGGACCCCTCTCACCACGACCGTCGGGTTCGTCTCGATCACGCTCCCGTTCCTGCTCTGGATAGTTCTGGCCTACTGGGGGCAGTTGATGGCTTTCCTGGGCGATGAGCCAGCGGCCAAACCCGCAGACAAACAGGCCGATAAACCCTCAGCCTGACAGGGGATAACCGCCGTTGGCGGGCGGTAAAATCAAAGTAGCGGCGGAAGCCGGCGCTCAAGGTTTTCAGGACCGGATCCGCCAGACGGGGGCTTAAAACCCGCCGGGTCCCGCCAAAACCGTTTCCGGCCGTTCGGAACCTCTTCCTTACCATCCATGCGCAACATGTGATCCTCCGAACGGGGTTATTGGCAGTCAAGTTGTGCGGTCTTTGGGCATAGTGAAGACAGGGCATAGTCTCAGTGATCCCCAGTTTTTGTTGTGAGCACTTACTCCCTCACATCAAGGCCGTCAGTTCCCACTACAACCAGCCCCGTTGGTAAGCCCCGAATGGGGCGGCTGGTGCGTTAGCCGGGGGAGCGGGAGACGCGCCCGCACTAGTGGGCGCGGCGTTTTAAACCCCCGGTAGGATGCCCCTCGTTTTCCAAGCCCCGCAAGGGGCGCAGGACCCTGACGCGCGGTCTCCTGCACCCCGTACGGGGGAAACTGGGAAGCACCGAGGCGCCGCGCGGATAGGAAGAATAGACCTATGGACGTATAGGAGCGCGAGGCGCGGTCCGGCTTGTAATTCGGGTGTGGAGGCGGTAGTGTAGTCGCTTGCCGTAGTGGCGTCGTAGCGACGTGCCGGAATCGGGGATTGCGGATGGACGAGTATGCCAATGTGTGGCCGCAAGGGGGTCTTTTTGCGTTTTCGGGGGTCGATGGGGAGACGCGCAGTTCAGAACCGTTTGTGGCGGCGGGGACGGCGGTTGGCATCGGTTGGGATTTCTGGCTGTCGCCGCGGCTGGTGTTGTCGCTGGGGATTGGTGGGGAGCGGCTGGTTCATTTGCGCAGCCCCGGGGATTCCTGTTTTGGCGACTGCTGGCACGTGACGGCCCTTTACGGGGATGAAGAAGGTGTTGTCGAGGGGGCATTCGTGGACCGGGCGTCGATGACGGTGCAGGTCCGGTTCAGCAATTTGCCGGAGTCCGCCGCGCCGGAGTTGGCGTCAAACCTCGAGGGCCGGGTGAGCGGAGACGGGGCGACGCTGTACTCGGGCGAGGGGTGGACGGTGGCGGTGGTGCGGCGCAAAGACGAGCAGACGCATCGGTTCGGTGTGGGGATTTCATACGAATCCGAGGCGGAAGCGGCGGGTCGGGCCCGGTCTGCACTCGAGGCCGATTTAAATGAGGTGATGGCGGCGCGGATGGCATTTTACCAGGCGATCGAACCGCCGGACTCGCTTACCGGGAGCAACCGCCGGACGTATTACAAGGCGGCGTCGGTTCAAAAGATCAGCATCGAGAGCGCGCAACTCGATATCCCATTCCGGTGGACCACCGCGGACCGGATGCCGCACCGGTATCTGTGGATGTGGGACACGGCGTTTCACGTGCTGGGCCTGCAGTACACGCGGCCGGAACTGGCTAAAGAGGCCGTGCGGGCCTTGTTTGTGAAGCAACTGCCGAGCGGGAAGCTGAGCCTGGCGGTGCGTCCGGGCGAACTGATGCCGGTCGAGGAAGGCTGCCAGCCGCCGCTGCTGGCGTGGGCCGTGTGTCAACTGAGCGAGCACACGATGCGCCAGGATTTCATGGGGGAGATGTATGACGCGCTGGTCCGGTATATCGAGTGGTTCGAGGACAGCCGGAAATTGCCCAACGGGTTGTACGGCTGGCAATTGCGGATCGAAGACGACCCGGTGCGTGGCGCGCGCGGCGCGGAGTCGGGGATGGGCAACAGCCCGAGGTTCGACGACGCCAACGCGGTGACGGCCGTCGATCTGTCGAGCTACATGGCCAGCGAGTATCACAGCCTCGAGAAGATCGCAAAATGCCTCGATCGGCAGAGGGACGTCGAGGAGTGGAAACGGCGGCGGGCCGAGATTACCGTCAAGATGAACGAGTTGCTTTGGGACGATGAAGCGACGTTCTATTTCGATTTGGACGAGTTCGGCGAGTTCATTCCGGTGAAAACGGCGGCGGGTTTCATGCCATTGTTCGGCCAGATCCCGGACCGGGACCGGGCCGAGGCGTTGCGCATGCATCTGATGAACCCGACCGAGTTCTGGTCGCCGTTCCCGGCGCCCACGGTGTCCCAGGACGAACCCGCGTATTCGCAGGACATGTGGCGCGGGCCAACCTGGATCAACGTTAACACACTTATATATTACGGCCTGATGTCTTATGGGTTTTTCCAGGAAGGCCGCCGTATCGCGCGGATCAGCCTGCAGGAAATTGTCCGCTGCTACATGCTCTATGGGTGCCTGTACGAGTTCTATGACTCTTCGACAAACCTTCCGCCGGCGGAGTTGCCGCGGAAAGGCGGTTACGGGAACGAGGGCGGAGCGGGGTTTGGCGTGGTTCGAGATTTTCATTGGACTGCGGGGCTTTTCATTCACCTCGCCCACGAACTGGACTAGCGGGATGCTGTACACGGAGAAGAACCTTGTGCGCCGGCCGGTGCGCGATCCTTCCGATCCGGATCTGATTCTGTCGATCACTCCGGAACAAGCGGGCTGGCAGTACATCTCGTTTCAGGCGCGGCGTCTTGCGCCGGGGGGACGGTGGACGTTTTCTACGGGGCAGAATGAACTGGTGTTCGTGAACCTGAGCGGCCGGTATACGGTGAGGTTCAGCCTCGGGGACCGATCGGACGGATCGTTCAAAGAGTGGCGCGGGATTGGTGGGCGGGCCAATGTGTTCAAAGGCGCGGCGCACGCGCTGTACCTGCCTCGCGGGGTCGAGTTTGAGGTGGAGGCGGAAGAGGCGGGCGAGTTCGCTGCGGCTTGGGTTCCGACGGACGAGGATCATGCGCCATGGCTGATCCGGCCGGAAGATGTGCGGGTCAGCGTGCGTGGCGGGGATCATGTGACGCGGCAGATTAACGACCTGCTTCCGCCGGGATCGCCCGTACACCGGCTTGTGCTTGTCGAGGTTTATACGCCCGGCGGCAACTGGAGCAGTTATCCGCCGCATAAACACGACGTCCACATCGAGCGGGACGGAAAACTGATCGAGGCGGACCTCGAAGAGGTCTACTTCTACAAGTTCGACCGGCCCGAGGGCTATGCGTTTCAGCGCGTCTACACGGAGCCGCAGTCGCCCATGCACAAAACCGCGCCCATCGATGCCGTGTGCATGCCGGAGGAAAATTGCGCCGTGCTCGTGCCGGAGGGCCACCACCCGGTGGCGAGCCCGCCGGGGTATACGACGTATTACCTGAACGTGCTTGCTGGAAGCTCCCAGAGCCTGGCGAACCAGGAAGACCCGCGGTACGCGTGGGTCAAAGAGACGTATCAAAAGGTGGACGACCGGGTCCCGTTATATTAGAATCGGGTTCGGGAAGCCCCCTGCAGGGCGCAACAAATCCTGGGCAGCAAAGGCGCAACAGGTTCACGGAGAGGAACAGATGAGCCAACAGCGGTATATTGGGCCGTTGCACGAAATGGCCTGCACGACCATCACCGACCTTTGGAACGACTCGTGCTCGATAGATGAACTGACGTTTTCGGTTGCGCACGGAGCGGTGGGCGCAACGACGAACCCGAGCATCGTCGTGTATGTCTTAAACAAAGAGATGCACCTGTGGAAGGATCGGATCCGGGAGATCGCGGAGGAGAACCCGACGTTCACGGACGACGAGGT
Organism: Candidatus Hydrogenedentota bacterium; assembly: GCA_026387845.1. Lineage (GTDB taxonomy): Bacteria > Hydrogenedentota > Hydrogenedentia > Hydrogenedentales > SLHB01 > JAPLKX01. The sequence continues at coordinate 4,905 of JAPLKX010000467.1, forward strand.
AGCGGTGCGGCTGAACCAGGAGATGGCCATCAAAGGTGCGGAGATCCTGCGGCCGGTGTTTGATCGGGAAAAAGGCAAAAAGGGCCGGATCTCGATCCAGACCATGGCCAAATATTACCGGGACCCGGACCGGCTGGTGCGGCAGGCGTGCGAGTTCGCGAAGCTGGCGCCGAACATTAACGTGAAGCTGCCTGTGACGAAAGCGGGCATCACGGCCATCGAAGAGGCGACGTATCACGGGGTGAGTGTCAACGCGACGGTGAGCTTCACGGTGCCGCAGGCGATCGCGGTGGCCGAGGCGGTCGAGCGGGGGCTGAAACGGCGCGAGGCCGAGGGAAAAGACATCTCGACCATGAGCCCGGTGTCAACGATCATGTGCGGCAGGCTTGACGACTGGCTGAAAGTCGTGGCGGAACGCAAGGACATCATTGTGGACCCGGCGTGCCTCGAGTGGGCGGGCGTGGCGGCGATGAAAAAGGCCTACGAGATCTATCAGGAGCGCGGGTATCGACTGCGGCTGTTGTCGGCGGCGTACAGGAACCACATGCACTGGTCGGAATTCATCGGCGGGGACGTGATCGTGAGCATCCCGTTCAAATGGCAGGAGCGTTACAACGCGTCGTCGGTGCCGTGCATCTCGCGGATCGACACGCCCGTGCCCGCCGTCTACCTCGACGAACTCTCGAACAATTTCGTGGATTTCCGGCGGGCCTACGCCGAAGACGGCATGACGCCCGAGGAATTTGATGCGTTCGGCCCGACAGCGAGGACGTTGCGGCAGTTTATCGATGCGTATGAGCAACTGGTGGGGATGGTTCGCAACATCATGACGCCCAATCCGGACAAATAGGCGACATTTTAAGAAGGAGGCCGACACATGAGCAAGACCCGGCGGATGACGATGGGACAGGCGCTGATTGCATTTCTAAAAAATCAGTATTGTGAGCGGGACGGCGTCGAGCAGCGATTTTTTGCGGGCGCGTTCGGCATATTCGGCCACGGCTGCATTGCGGGGGTCGGACAGGCGCTCCAACAAAATCCGGATTTCCGCTACTACCAGACGCGAAATGAGCAGGCGATGGTTCACGCCGCGGCGGGTTACGCGAAGATGAAAAACCGGATGCAGACGTTCGCGTGCATCACGTCCATAGGGCCGGGCGCAACGAACATGATCACGGGCGCGGCGGGCGCGACGGTGAACCGGTTGCCGGTGCTGTGCCTGCCGGGGGATATTTTTGCGCGCCGGAACGTGGCGCCGGTGTTGCAGCAACTCGAGTCGCCCGCAACGCAGGACATCAGCGTCAATGACTGTTTCAAGCCCGTGAGCCGGTACTGGGACCGGATCAACCGGCCCGACCAGTTGATCACCTCGTTGCCGGAAGCGATGCGCGTGCTGACCAGCCCGTCCGACACGGGCGCAGTGACGCTGGCGCTGCCGCAGGACGTCCAGGCCGAAGCGTGGGACTATCCGGTCGATTTGTTTGAAAAACGGGTGTGGCACGTGCCGAGGAATCGGCCGGATATTACGGCGCTCGAACGGGCGGCCGAATGGATCCGGCGCAGCAAGCAGCCAATGATCGTCGCCGGGGGCGGCATCATTTACAGCGACGCCATGGAAATGTTCAAGCAGTTCGTCGACCAGACCGGCATACCGGCCGGCGAGACGATGGCGGGCAAAGGCAGCCTGCGGTACGACCACCCGCTCAACCTAGGCGGGATCGGCGTGACGGGCACGTCGGCCGCTAATCCGATAGCGCGGGACGCCGATTTGGTGATCGGGATCGGGACGAGGTACAGCGATTTCACGACCGCCAGCAAGACCGCGTTCCAAAACCCGGGCGTGCGGTTCATCAACATCAATGTGGCGGAGTTTGACGCCTTTAAACATTCGGCGTTGCCACTTTTGGGCGATGCGCGCGCCACGCTTGAGGAGCTGGGCATGTTGCTCGAGGGTTATACCACGGCCCCGGCGTACCGCGAGCACGCGAAACAACTGCATGGGGCCTGGGAAACGGAAGTCGACCGGATCTACGCGATCAGGAATAAGCCGCTGCCAAGCCAGGGGGAGTTGGTGGGCGCGGTCAACGAGTTAAGTTCGCCGGGCAGCATCATGGTGTGCGCGTCGGGCAGCCTGCCGGGCGACCTGCACAAACTGTGGCGCAGCCGGCATCCCAAGAACTACCACCTCGAATACGGGTACAGTTGCATGGGGTACGAAATTGCGGGGGCGCTCGGCGTGAAGATGGCCGCGCCCGACCGGCAGGTTTACATCATGCAGGGTGACGGCGGGTACCTGATGCTGAATGCCGAGATCGTCACGTCGATCCAGGAAGGCCACAAGATCATCGTCGTCCTGTTCGACAATTTCGGTTATAAGAGCATCGGGTCGTTGAGCCGGTCGCTGGGGCAGGAAGGGTTCGCGACGCGGTATGTCTTCCCCGAGAATGGCGTGCTGCCCGGCGACCAGGACGGGGTGGACGTGAGGCAACTGCCGGTGGATTTGGCGGGGAACGCAGAGAGCCTCGGCGCGCTCGTGATCCGATGCAAGACATACGACGATTTCGCCGCCGCCATCAAAAAAGCCGAGGCCGCCGATCGGACCACCATGATCTACATTCAGAACGACCGGTACGTGAACGTGCCGGGATACGACAGTTGGTGGGACGTCCACGTGGCAGAAGTCAGCGAGATGCCGTCCGTCCAAGCCGCGCGCGCGGAATGGGAGAAAATGCGCGCCAAAGAGCGGTATTTTTTGTAATAAGAACCACGGAGAACACGGAGAAGAGAAAGCATCTCTTGACAGGATAACAGGATGAACAGGATGTCGGCGTTGCAGGGGTATACGGAGCAGGGATGAGCAAAGAAAAGGTTTTGCTGAATTACATCAATGGGACGTGGAAACAATTTTCGGCTGCCGAGACTTTGCCGGTTGTGAATCCGGCGACGGCGGAGACGCTGGCGCGGGTGCCGCTGTCGACTGCGGCCGAGGTTGGCGAGGCGGCGGAGGCGGGTCTGGCGGCGTTTAAGGAATGGCGGCATGTGCCGGCGGTTGACCGGGTGCAGTTTTTGTTCAAGTTCAAGAACCTGCTCGAAGACCACCTCGATGAGATGGCGCGGTGCATGACCGAAGAGTGCGGCAAGACGTACAAGGAGAGCGTGGGCGAGTTGCGGCGCGGGATCGAGAACGTCGAGTGCGGCTGCGGCATCCCAACGCTCATGCAAGGGTACAACAACGAGAACATCGCGCGCGGCATCGACGAGCATATGTTCCGCCAGCCGGTCGGCGTCGGGGCGATGATCGCGCCGTTCAATTTCCCGGGGATGATCCCGCTGTGGTTCCTGCCATACGCGTTGGCGTGCGGCAACTGTTTCATCGTCAAGCCCAGCCAGCAATGCCCAATGACGCAGCAGTTGATGTTCGGCCTGATCGACCAGCTCGGGTTGCCGCCAGGCGTGCTGCAGTTGGTGAATGGCAGCAAGGCGACTGTCGATGCCATCCTGGATCATCCCGCGATACGGTCGATCAGCATGGTGGGTTCGACGTCTGCGGCGAAGTACATTTATCGGCGGGCGGCGGAGAATGGGAAGCGGGCTCAGTGCCAGGGGGGCGCCAAGAATCCTGTCGTCATCATGCCGGACGCGGACCTCGACACAGGAATTCCGATTTTGTGCGATTCGGCGTACGGGTGTGCGGGGCAGCGGTGCTTGGCGTTGTCGGTGGCCATAACAGTGGGGGACGCGCGCGCGCGGTTTCGCGAGCGGTTCGTGCAGGCGTCGCGCGACAGAGTGATCGGTTACGGGCTCGACGAAAAGACGCA
>JAPLKX010000508.1 GCA_026387845.1 Candidatus Hydrogenedentota bacterium
TTTGGGCGGTGGATTTGGCTAAATCCTACCAGACGTCCGTATTCATGGTCGAAATCGGGGATCCCTCGAGTTGGCGACGCCTCACGCCCGTCATCGATTGGGGCTTTTTCTCGCAATTTGCCTGGACTCCGGACGATCAATACATCATCCATGGCCCCTATCGGATTAACGCTATCACCGGTGAAATGGAGACGCCCGTCATACACGGGTTCTCTTTGGCGAATGCCAGTCTCACCCGTTTTCCGGATGGGTACTACATCCTGACGGATACCAACAGCACCAATATTGCTGCACTGCCGGTACTTTCGGATGGCTCCGAAGATCCCGAACGGTCTCCGGTCGTGATCACGAATTTCTCCTTTGAACCAGGAGTCTTCCTACAGATGGTCAATTCCGTGGACGGGGACAGAGCAGTATTTGCGGTCTACCGTGCCGGAGAAGAACCAAATGCTTCCGATGTGTATGTCCTGAGGAACCTGCCAGAGATTCTGGCGGCCCCCATGATAGAGGGTACTGCTATTTCGACCCTGGCCCCTACTTCATTGAGTGATGCCAACTTCATACCTATTCGCGCAGATGAAACCGCCAATGCGGCTCTTTTCCCGTATTTCTCCGAAGACGGAACCGCAGTGATTTACAGTGAAGACTGGAATCATGTCTTCAGGTATGACTGGGATGGGCTTTTCCAATCAGACTTTGACCTGATGATCTCCAGTGCGGACGGCACGGGCTCCGACGAGCGACTAGGCGAACCCGGAAATCAGCTTTGTGCCGCTCCATCGGGGGCCGGCACGCGGATCATATACAGCCAACGACAGGGCACGGTGTTTCACTTGACGATTTCGACTCTAGAGGTCATTTCGGAGGTGCAGGGGATTCCCGTTGCGGGCAACGCTGTGGTTACGACGACTGAACAACAGGCTTCAGACATGAGTGGCACCGTGGTGCTTCTCCCGGCCGCGACAACCGTAGACTTCCCGACGGGCGTTCCTCAAGAGATACACATCAGTACACCGATTCAGCCGGCACAGGTCCCGCAATTGCCGCCGGGCATCGGAGCTATCCCTGTCGTGCGGGACTTCGGTCCGGCTGGCACGACTTTTGACCCGGCCATCACCATTACGATCTCCTATACGGATGCGGAAGTGGAAGGTATTGACGAAGGGAGTTTGCGGCCATTCCGCTATAATGAGGGCACGGGGGTCTATGATATTGAAGTCATCACGATTACGGAGCGAAACCTAGTCAACAATACCATCTCGTTTGCGGTCGATCATTTCTCGACTTACGGTCTTGGGGATCCTGCAGACACGGATGGCGATGGCATATGCAATGATTTGGATCCTGATGATGATAACGATGGCATGATCGATGCCATGGACGAAATGCCCCTGGATACAGACAACGATGGTATGAACAACGACATCGACAACGACGATGACAGCGATGGCATTCTTGACCTCGACGACCCTCTGCCGCAGGACACGGATAACGACGGGGAACGCAATGATGTCGATGCAGATGACGACAACGATGGGCTTCTGGATGCCGACGAACTTATATATGGAACCAATCCTCTCTTGGCCGATACCGATGGAGACGGCGTAGATGACGGCACTGAAGTGGCATTCGGTACGGACCCGACCGAGCCTGACTGCAATGGTCTTCCTCTGCCACTCATCCCGACAGTGATCCTGCTGGCGGGGGCATTGTTGGGAGCGGCAGTAAGGCGCATTCAGCGCGAGTAGCCCGTAGCGCCCAGTGCTATGCCGGGTCTCGAGGAGCACGACCCCACGGCACTTGGCTTCGGTCGCGCGGGAGCGCGACCCCGCCGCCCCACCGCCACGAATTTCTCCGGCTTGAATCGGCAGTGTGTTCCGGATTATGGTTCCTTTCGTTCACACGAGAGGAGCTTGGCCCGTGATTGAGTGTGTAGCCGCCGGTCTTTACCGGATCGAAGTTCCCCTGCCCGGCAACCCGCTCAGGTCCATCAATTCCTACGTGATCAAAGGCGAGCGGAATTTGATCGTGGACACCGGGATGCAACGGCCGGAATGTGAAGACGCGTTGCGCGCGGGCTTGAACGAACTCGATGTGGATCTTGGGCGCACCGATTTTTTCATCACCCACCTCCATGCGGACCATCTCGGGCTGGTGACCGCCTTCGCCGCCAAATCGTCGCGCGTGTATTTCAATCAACCGGAATCCGAGTTTATCGCCGGCTCGAGGGTGAAGGGCGGGTTCATGGCGTTCCTTGCGGCGCAGGCGTTGCGGTCGGGCATCTCGGAGGCCCAACTCGAGGAAGCGATGCGGCAACATCCCGGCTTCAAATACAGCCCGCCCGATTACCCCAAATTTACCATTGTGGCCGACGGCGACACGCTCCGCGCCGGCGACTACGAATTCCGCTGTGTTCACACGCCCGGCCACACGCCCGGCCACCTCTGCCTCTACGATGAAAAACAAAAGATCCTGTTTTCAGGCGACCATGTCCTCGGTGATATTACGCCGAATATCTCCGCGTGGGCCGACGACTCCGACATGCTCGGCATGTTTCTCGCCAGCCTGGATAAGGTGAGCGGGCTCGACGTGCGGCTGGTGTTGCCCGGCCACCGATCCGTCTTCACCGACCTGCGGGGCCGCGTCGAGGAAATCAAGCAGCACCACCGCGCCCGGCTCGACGACGTGCTTTCGATCGTCCGCGCCCGGCCGGGCACCGCGTACGAGGTGGCGTCGCAAATGAAGTGGGATTTCGTGGCGGACTCGTGGGAGCAGTTCCCGATGATGCAGAAATGGTTCGCCACCGGCGAAGCCGCCGCACATCTCATTTATCTGGCGGGGACCGGCGCGGTCAAAAAGACGGAGCAGGGCGGCGTGTTTGTTTACTCTGCTGAGTGAATGCGCGTTAAACCGGGGGAACCACTGGGGCGAACCGGAGCTTGGCTACTACCAAATGACGGACCCGTTCGTGATCCGCAAACACGCCAGCATGTTGGCGGACGCGGGGATCGACGTCATCTTGTTTCACTGCACTACTGATCCGGCAAGTCCCACGGTTTGCGTGCCGGCAGGCCCATGCTTGTTCGGATCTCGGTTGTAATCCGCTGCAATTGCACGACGATCTTGATCTTTTCCTCGAATGGCAGCCGGGCGAGTTCGCGCCTGCGTATCCGTTTTGCGGCGAGCGCTCGAGCCATCCAGCTCTCGATGGTCTCTGCGCCGTCATCCGGGTTGCTGTCGGAACCCATCCCATTTTCTCCTCAGGCCATGCCGATCGATTAGGTTCTCCAAGACGGCCACGTCGAATTCCGATTCTTCGAGCATCTGAGCCAGACGCGCAAGATCTTTTCCCCTGCCCGTCTCAAGCATGATGGCCATCAGGTGTTCTGCCCGGATTACGTTGGTCGAGACGCAGCCAACCGCTATGTAACGCGCTTCAGCGAGAGCTTCTTCCACCAGGGCATTGTAGGCCGGCAGGAATTGAACGGGTATGCCGAAAATATGAACGTACTCGCCTTCAGCTACAAAACCTCTGGTCTTAAGGGCGCTGTATATTGGAGACAACAAAAGCAAGCCGCTTGGGAGAACGGGAACAGAGACAAAAACGTCCAGATCGTAAGTGGCCACTGGCTCGATGTAAAAAGTCGCCGCTATGCCGCCCCCAATCGCATATTTCAACAAGACCCCTTCTCGCACCAGATCGTTCAGAACGCTCAACGTCTGTTCCATAGGCATGGACGAATCCTCGCCGCGATCTAACCGGCATGGATAAGTATACGCCGTGTCGCAGGAGCGGTCCAAGAAGATCGTGCTGGAGGCAATTCGACCGGACTCCCTGCGCGGTTTTAGGTGGGAAGGCGGCTGAGACCGGTGCTAGAATAGGCTGCATACGATCCGGCACTTAGGAGCTTCTCACAAATGGTCCGCAATTATATGGCGGCTGCGTGCGGGGTGGTTCTTGCGGCGGCAATGGCGTGGGGCGAAGAATGCGGCGGGCGCCTTCTGTTGCAGGACGCAACCGGGATCTGCACGGTGGGCCGCGAACTGTATCAGGCGCACCCGGAACCCGGTTCCGCGTACAACGTGCAGGTGTTTTACACGGGGCCGGGCGTCGAGCGAGCCGAGGTGCATTCGATCGAACGAATCAGCGACGAGCCGGAGCAACCCAGGATACGCCGGTCGCCCGACAACGGCCGGACATGGTCGGAGTTCGAGCCGCTGCCCGATATGGTGCTGCGCGAAGGCGAGTACAAGGTCTACTGGGGGCCGGGCCCGCGATTTTACGATCCCGACGCGGGCGGGGTGGTGTCGATATGGCTGCGGCAACCTTATAAAGACAACACGTACATCAACCACTGTTTTTCCAGGTTCTCGCGCGACTACGGCCGAACCTGGAGCGACCCAAAACAGTTGCGCTACGAGGACGGGCCGCAATTCGAGCCGGCCAACACGCTGAATCCCGAGTTCCTAAAATGTAACCGCGGCTATTTTGGCACCAACATCATCCGGCACAGCAGCGGCGTCCTGATCCACTGCCTCACATCCGTGAACGTCGCTTACGAAAACGCCGGCGGCAAGAGCTATCATCCGTGGGTGGCAGCGGACGCCAAAGACATTGGCTCGCTCTGCATGATGGGCAAGTGGAACCCCGCGGCGAACGTATTTACGGCGGACTGCTATAGGTATGAAGTGAGGATCAAGACATCGGACGGATCGGACGGATCGGACGGATAAACTAACGGGAGGGGAGGCACAATGGACGTTAGCCGCAGAAGTTTCCTGAAAACGACGGCCCTGATACCGGCGCTGGGCGCAATGCCGGGGGTGAGCGATGCCGCGGCGATGGCCGGCGCCGTGCGGCCAAAGAAACCGGCGGTGGTGCGCGGGGCTTTTTTTTACCCGCCGCTGCAGGTGGTGCTCGATGGGAAGTGTGAAGACGACTGGCACATCCATAATTGGTGTACGTGGCCCGGCAACCAGTACCAGCCCGAGCAACAGCAGAAAAAATTCGAGCACGAACTCGAACGGATCTCGCAAGGCCTGGACGTCAAACTGATGATCGACAGCGCACCCATCTATACCGACGCCGGCATCAGCACGTTCATCAGCGAGGTGGCCGCCTCAAAACCGGACGCGCTCCTGTTGTTCAACTTCTGGAATTCGTTCAGTGCAAAAATCGTGCCCATCCTCGATGCGTTCCCCGGGCCGATCATCCTGTACCACCCGCTGGGCGCAAACCACCAACTGCCGCCGGAGAAGTTCAGGACCGCCCCCCGGGTTCAGTACATCCACTCGATGGAGAATTTTGACGCGATCGAGCGCGGGTTGCGCGCCGTCCACGCGATGGCCCGGATGAAACAGAGCCGGGTGCTGCGGGTATCGGGTCAGGTTACGGCGGAATCCGACGAACCCGCGCCGTTCTTCAATTGCGCCGTGCACACCGTGCCCGCGGACCAGTTCAACAACTTGTTCGACGAGACTGCGCTGACGGACGACCTGCGCAAGCTCGCGCGCAAGGTGCATGCGCACGCGCTTGATGTCAAAGACCTGGCCGATTCGGCGTTTGACGACGCGGTGC
>JAPLKX010000051.1 GCA_026387845.1 Candidatus Hydrogenedentota bacterium
GCTGACGATCCTCGAAACGGAAGCGGGCGCCGTGCAGGTTTCGCCGGCGGGGCTGAGCGATACCGTGGTTTTCGGCAATCGGTTGGTCGAGTATGGCCCACTTACTGAGGTGACGTTGACCGCCGTGCCGGAGAGCGCGTCGTTTGATTTTGTCCAGTGGGAAGGGGACGTGCCTGAAGCCGATTGGTTTAACCCCACGGTTACGTTCACGATTACGGAGAACATCAGTGTCCGGGCCGTATTCACGGCGACCATCTTCGAGATCACGGACATCGCGCCGGACCATGCGTGGTTTTTCGGCGGGGTGGTGGCGAATATCCGCGGCAGCGGGTTTATGCCGGGCAGCACACAACTGCGTTTTTTCGGCTCGCTGGTCGACCCAATCGCCGTGACGCCGACGGAGATCTGGTTTGCCGTTCCGCCGCTGCCGGCTGCGCCGGTTGCCCAGACTCTTCTTGTTGATGTGGCCGTGATCAATCCGCCATACACTGTGGAGTTCAGCCGGATAATTACCTTCATGTATTTGCGGTACGAGACTGCCGGCAACGTGACGACGACCGCGTTCCGCTACAATGGAACCGCCCTGGATACGGCCGTGGCATTGGGCGCCTCTCTGTCCCAGGCATCGCTGATCCTGCCGCCGCCCGAGCAGAACATCCCGCAGGCGTATGGGTTGATCCGCGCCGCGAAAGATCCGTCGCTTTTGGAAGCAGACCAAATCGGCATGGGCACGCCTGTGGCGACCGCTTGGAATTTCGCGATTCACCTTTATGATACGACCGTCATGGATGTTGGCCTTAACACAGGCGCATCCGTCTACAGCGAAATCACGAACTGGACCTATGCGCGGAGCGAGGTCTCAGTCCCCGGGCAGTTGCAATTTACGGTAGACGGCACGGGGCTGATCGCGGAGGCGATCCGCAACGATGTGATGATGTGGTCGGTCGACACGCGGTACGACTATGGCGAAGACGTTACGACCCTTGTCTCGCCGCTCAACACAGACTATCAGTCCAGCCTCGAGCAGTTGGAAGTCACGCCGGTGGTGACGCCCGATTCGCCGGCGGGCACGATGCCGGTCACGACCGTGGTTGCGCGGTTGTACGACCTGACGGCGTTCGGGTTGCGGACAGGCGTTCCGTCCCTGCCGGAAGCATTTTTGGCCGCCGCCACGATCAGCGGCGCCGCCTCGGGGCCGGCGTCCGGCGGCACGCAATTCACGATCAATGCGCCGCTGGGCGGGCTGGCTTGGGTGACGGTGGGTTTCGGCGAGAACATCACGGAATCGACGCCGGCCAGCGCAACGCAAGTCGCAACGGTTGTTGATAACGGCGCCAGCGAATTCAGCGCGATAGTCCATTCGCCGGCCTGGGTACGCAACGAAGGCGCGACCGTCGACGTGGCTGTGTATCTGAACTCGAATCTCGGCCAGCCGGTGGTCATATTTGGAAGCGCCTTTACCTATTTAGCATCCATGCAGCCGGCGAAACCCGTGTTTTCGCCTCCGCCAGGCGATTACGCGGGCCCGGTCAGCATTTCGTGCGCTACCAACGGCGCGGCTATCCGCTACACGCTCGACGGTAACGAGCCGGCGCAAACCTCGCCCATTTACGATGAGCCGATTACGCTCACAGGGACCACGACGATTGCCGCAAAAGCGTTCAAAGCCGGGTTGGCGCCCAGTGAAACGGCCTACGCGCATTATGTCTACAGCGAGATGCCGCGGGCCTCGTTCAACGCCTCGCCCGTTTCCGGCCCGGCCCCGCTCGCGGTCACGTTCACGGACGCGTCGTCTTCGGGCGCATCGGCGATAACGACTTGGCACTGGGACATGGGCGACAGCGAGTCCACGTTCTACAATCCACAGCCCACGCTCGACCACACGTACATCACGCCGGGCATCTACAGCGTCACGCTCGAGGTGACAAACGAGGCGGGGGCGGACGCGATGACGCGCACCTCGTTTATCAGAGTGTATGGCAGCGCGGGCGGCGCCGATTCCGACGGCGACGGGCTCTCCGACTCTGCCGAAACCAGCGTCTATCACACCAGCCCCTACAACCCCGACTCGGACGGGGACGGGATCGACGACGGGTGGGAAGTCCTTTATGGATTGGACCCGCTGGTCGCTGACGCGGACCTCGATGCCGATGACGACGGCTGGACCAATCTCGAAGAATATCAACACGGGACAAACCCGCGCGATCCGCTTTCGCCGGCTTCGGTCTTCTATGTGGCGACAGACGGCGATGACATCCTGGGCGACGGTTCGAGCAGTTCGCCATGGCAAACCATCGGGCGCGCGACTGAGCTGCTCGAAGGCACGCAAGCACATCCCGTCCTGGTTCGCGTGTATCCCGGCATGTACGAAGAAGGGCAACTGGCCCTGTCGCCGTGGCTGACTGTGGCCGGCATCGAGATGGCTGCCGAAGAAGTTGTTCAGTTCGTCGGAGCCGTATTTGCGGCCGAGGGCGCGGGCTTGAAGAACCTGACGTTGCTCGAGCCGGAATCACAGATCGAGACGCCCCTGCTCTCGCTGGACGCGCCCATGATCGTGCAAAACGTGGCGTTTGCCGGCGTCGCGGCCCGCAGCGCCACGGGAATCATTGCCACCGGGGCCAACGAGGCCTCGCTTGTCGAGGGTTGCACGTTCAGCTCGCTCGAGACGGGCATCCAAATCCACGGCGGCGCGCCGGTCATCCGCCGTTGCATGTTCTTCGACATCTCCGGCAGCGCCATTACCGTCAGCGACACCGAACCGAAAGCAGGAACACTCGTGATCAGTTCTGCGGACAACCCGAACTCCGGGTTCAACACGTTTATTCTCTCGACCATCGGCGCCGGCGATGCCGTCGCCAACGACAGCGCACAGCAGTTGATCATGGAAAACAACGACTGGGATACCAACGTCGAGGCCGAAATCGCCGCGCGCGTCACCGGAGACACCGATTTCATCCCGTATCTCGGCAAAGGCGCGGGGGTGGGCGCGGCAAGCGCTCACTGCAGGCTGTGGGACGCCGACACCCAGCAACCCATTCTCAACGGCTCAGTCCAGCTCGGGCCGGGGACGTTTTCGCCCGTCACCAAAAACACCGCGGGCGTCTACTCATTCGCATGCCTCAGCCCCGGCCCGTACACGTTTGACGTCGCCGCGCCCGGCTACCAGGCCGTGACACAGTCCAAATCAATTGAAGCCGGGACGTCTGAGATGCTCCTGTTCACCCTCGTCAAACCCGCCCCCAACGACGACGATGGTGGCGGCGGGTGTTTCGGCGGCAAGATTGAACGGCTCGCCAACACGCCCCGCGCCCAATCCCAAACGCGCACCGCGTCCCTACCCCTCATCCTGGCAGCCATAACCATCCTCGCCGCCGCCGCAATCATACGAAAACCACCGCCGGTTTAATCCTAAATGGGATATATGGGGACGCTGCCCTTATGTCCCGGTGTGGGTTCGTGTCGAAATCAGCCACTCGCGCCGAAATAAGGCCAGCGTCCCCACAGCTTCCGAAACAATAGCCGATCCAGTTCCGCAAACAAATCCTGTAAATCCTGTTATCCTGTCCAATCTCTTCTTCGCACTGTCCCCTTGCACCCCTTCAGGGCGCTACGTCTTTTACATTCCTTTGCTGGGGCGCTGCCCCAGGCTAATATGTGTTACGCCTTCGGCGTATTCACCATTCAGCAATCACGATTTCCTTCCGCACCGACCACCGTCAACCGTCCATCGTCAACTTCGCACTTTCTTTCTTCCTGCGGTCTACAGTCTACAGTCTACAGCCTGTTATACTTCTGCCATGCGCCCGGGACTCGAACCCTTCGAAAATCACTTGGCGGTCGAGAAAGGGTACTCGCCGCACACGTTGCGCGCGTACCTTTGCGACCTCGACCAGTTCTGCGACTACGTCGCGCACGGGCCCGCGGCGTTCGAGCGCGACGACGGCGAGCCGCACCCGCCCGCGTCGCTCGATGTGCTTGGCAGGGCGGTCCGCAACGACGTGCGGGGGTTTCTGGCGCACGTACAGACGCGCGGCGGCAGCTCGAGGACGTCCTCGAGGAAGCTGGCGTCCATCCGGGCGGCGTACAAGTTCTGTGTCCGGTCGGGCCTGCTCGAAGACAACCCCGCCCAGACGGTCCGGTCGCCAAAGCATGCGAGGAACTTGCCCGACGCCCTCACGATCCCCGAAGTCACGGCGCTGGTTGAATCGCCCGACATGTCTCTGCCGCTCGGCGTCCGCGACCGGGCCCTGCTCGAGGTCCTCTACAGCAGCGGAATCCGCGCGGCCGAACTGGCCGGGCTTAACATCCAAAGTCTTGACCTCGACAGCGGCCTGATGCGCGTGCTCGGCAAGCGGCGCAAAGAACGGCTCGGCCAACTCGGCCAGTACGCGATCCAGGCGTTGCGCGAGTACCTCCGCGTCCGCCCGCAGCTTGGCGAGCCCAGGCATGACCGGCTGTTCGTCAACCACCGCGGCGGGCCGCTCACCACGCGCAGCGTCCAGCGGATCGTCGAGAAATACGTCCGCCGGATCTTGCCGGGCCGGCGCGAAATATCGCCCCACACGCTCCGCCACACGTTCGCCACCCACATGCTCAACGCCGGCGCCGACCTCCGCGTCGTCCAGGAACTACTCGGCCACGAAAGCCTCTCGAGCACGCAGATCTACACCCACGTCAGCATCGACCGGCTCAAGGAGGTCTACCGGCACAGCCACCCACACGCGTAAAGAAGACTGGAGACCGGAGGGGAAAACACGTGCGAAGTTGTTAGTGCGAAGTGCGGAGTGCG
>JAPLKX010000143.1 GCA_026387845.1 Candidatus Hydrogenedentota bacterium
CAATGTCGCGCCCAAACAGGCCCAAAACGTCATCGCCACGCTCCAGCAACTGAAAATGCTCAGCGATCCACCGCCTCATCTCAACATCGGACTGTCCAACCTGTCGCAGAACTGCAATCATCGCCCCCTCATCAACCGGACATACCTCGTCATGGCGCTCGCCGCAGGGCTGGACGCCGCCATTCTCGACCCGCTGGACAAGGAACTGATGGACGCCATCATCACCACCGAATTGCTGATGGAAAAGGTGATTTATTGCGATTCGTTCCTGGACGCGCACCGGCTGCAAGTCTAATTACTTGAAGAACGGCGGGAACCCTTATGGAACAGAAGTGCCCGGGCAGGGCCAACGGCGGAAACATCGAGGCCACGCCGGTAATGTGCGGCAATTGTGGGATGGCCCTCGAGATTTTCAGCGACGAAGTCCGGGTGCATTGCCGGTGCGGCCAATGGGTCTATCGGGAAGTCGTGCCGCTGTGCGCCCAGTGGTGCCCGGAAGCCGAACGGTGCTTCGGCGCTGCGGGCTCGTTCAAGAAGTCATTTGGAGAGGCATGCAACATGGCCGACAAAGAAGAGCAGGAACGACGCCTCAAAGAACTCCAGGTGCGCATCCATTTGGCCCATTCCCACTGTACGCGGCCCGAAAATCTGGCACGGCCTACACGGGACCCGGAGAAAGCTTGAAACCATGAGCATCGTACCCGTAAAGCAGACGAACTACGAGCTCGCCGTCGAGCAGGGTTACGACCGGGCGTGCGCCAGAGAGAGCGCGCGCCTGGAACGGCTTGGCGCCAAATCGGCCGGCGAGCAGGTGTTCACCCTGCCCGTAATGAACCGGACCATCGTGATCGACCTGGCGCAGAGACGAATGTGCGAATCGCAGACTGGCGCGCCGGTGGGCGTGGCCTGGGAAATCTTAATCCTGCATTACGTTGATGGGCCGGCCGTGCCGCCTCATTCCGACGCCTGGCGATCTTTCGCCGATTTTGCCGACGCCCGCGGGTATGAGCGCGTATACCGGGAGCGCGTCATAAACAGGCTGTGCCGGACGGTCGGCCGGACCCGCGAAACCTTTGTTGAAGCGTGCATCCGGGAAGGCGGGATTCCGGTGATGTCCGCCGAACAGACCTATTACTTCAAGGTTTTTCCCCGATTGCCGGTGATGATTGTTCGGTTTGACGGCGACGGCGAACTGCCGCCCGGCGCGTCCTTCGTCTATCCCGATAATGCCCCGGCCCTGTTGCCGATCGAAGACGTCATCGTCATGAGTGAATGCCTGGTGGATCGTCTACAGGGGCCGGGAAAACCTCGGGGAGCGCACGGCCTGACCCCGAAAGGAGAACCAAGGTGAGCATCCTGCTGCGCGTAGTTGCTCGCACCGAGCAGTTTGGCAAAGGAATCGTATTTAACTGTCATTGTTGCGGCCAGTGCGTGTTGAGCCATACCGGGTACGTATGTCCCATGGCATGCCCGCGCCAAATCCGCAACGGGCCCTGCGGCGGGTCGATGGACGGCCGGTGCGAAGTCTACCCGGACCGCAAATGCGTGTGGGTCCGTATTCACAAACGCGTGGACAGGCGCGGCTACTCGCGGCCCAGCCTGTTGCGCTCGCCTGACCCGAAACTGTTCTTCACTTCGTCTTACCTCAACCTGTTTACCGGAAAAGACAAGCTTGCCCGCACCCCGATCAAGTACCTCGATCTCGGAACCAATCGGAAGTCCAGCCCCATTCAAACCGCATCGACACTCGAGCGCAAACTGAAGGAAGGCCGGTTCATATTCACCTCGGAAATCCGGGCGCCACGCGGAGCCAACCCCGAAGCCGTGCGCAAGCAGGCGGCCATCCTGAAGGGGCATTTCGACGCCGTCAATGCAACCGCATATCTAAACGGGAAACCATCGATGCCTTCATCCATGGCGGGCGCCGAGATGGTTAAGCTCGGCGTCGAGCCCATTACGCAATCGGTTTGCCGCGACGTTACCAAAACCGCATTCATCTCTGAACTCATCACCAACAAGATGAACGGCGTCCACAACACCCTGTGCATTTCGGGCGATTTTTACCAGGGCGATCCGTGCGTCAAGCAGGTGTACGACATGGATTCGTCCCTGATGATTTACGAGGCCCGCCACCTGCGCGAAAAATCCATTATCCATTTCACCGGCGAGGCCATGAAAGACCCGCCAAGGCCGTTTCTGGCGTGTGCCATCAACCCGTTTACCACGCCCATGAACGTCCCGATACGGCGAATCAAGCAGAAATGCGCCGCCGGCGCAGATTTTATCCAGACCCAAATTATCCTGAACGTCAAGACGTTCCAGGAGTTCATGAGAATCTTCCGCGAAGAAGGATTGGACAACGAACTGTTCCTGCTCGCGGGCTTGCCCGTAATTATCTCGGAAAAAGCCTTCGAGATGATGCCGGGCGTTCCCGGCGTGAGCGTGCCGCCGGAAATCACGCGCCGGTTCAAAGGCGCCGGGGATATCGTGAAGGAAGGTATTGCCTGCGCGCGCGAGATGATCCAACAGGTGCGGGAAATCCCCGGCGTTTCCGGAGTCCACCTGATGCTGTTTGGCGTAAAGCACGAAGTGCTTCCGCAGGTCGTCGACGGTTTGAGGGAAGTGGACGTCCAACAACAGGAGAAAATCGCAAATGCCTGAAGCCAAGAGGGCGGCAACTCAAGAACAGCCGGCCGCGGAAACCAAACCAAGAAAGCCCATCACGCCGCGCAAAAAGGCCGATATCATTCCGCTGATGGATCCGGTCAGGATGCCCGATTGGCGTATTGCCGAAATCGCCGAACAAGGCATGAAAACCGTCTATGAACTCGCCGAAGAGTTGGGGCTCGATGCCATGGAACTGTTGCCGTACGGCCATCACGTGGCCAAACTCGACTCCATCAAGGTGCTCGACCGCCTGAAAGACACGCCCAATGGCAAGTACATCGACATAACCGCGATCACGCCCACTCCCCTCGGCGAAGGCAAGTCCACCACCACCATTGGCCTGATCCAGGGCCTCGGCCGCCTCGGCAAACGCGTCTCCGGAGCTATCCGCCAGCCGTCGAGCGGGCCCACGTTTAATATCAAAGGGTCGGCGGCGGGCGGCGGGCTGAGCCAGTGCATTCCGTTGACCGAATTCAGCCTCGGCCTCACCGGCGACATCGACGCCGTCAACAACGCCCATAACCTGGCAATGGTGGCATTGACCAGCCGCCTCCAGCACGAATTCAACTACACCGACGAAGGCCTCGCCAAACGAAAACTCAAACGGCTCAACATCGATCCGCGTAACTTCGCCATCAACTGGTCCATCGACTACTGCGCCCAGGCCCTCCGCGAAATCATCCTCGGCATCGGCGAGAAGATGGAC
>JAPLKX010000635.1 GCA_026387845.1 Candidatus Hydrogenedentota bacterium
TCACTGAACCCGAAAAATACGAAATCGGCAAGGTCTACGTCCTGCCCAAGCTGCTCGACGAAGAAGTGGCCCGCCTCCACCTCGGCAAACTCGGCGCAAAACTCGATCAACTCACCCCCGAACAGGCCTCCTATCTCGGCGTGCCGGTCCAAGGACCGTACAAACCCGACACATACCGCTACTAGCAATAATGCGGCCCAGACTAGGCCCAGTGCGTGCAGTTCTCTTTTTGTCGCCAGCGGCCTGCGCCGTCGAGGCGCCAAGCGTCGAGCAACTCAAGACGAACCCGGATCTCCTCCAGCAGCTTTACGAGCCCGCCAAAACCCTTACCGTGCAGGAATATAAGACTTGGCTGGCTAATTACGTCAACGAACCACTGACTCGCCCCTAGACGTCCCGTGGCCTGACAAATACCTGTTCGCGCCAAGATACCCAGTCCCTACAAACCCAACACCTACCGTTACTAGACCTAAACTGTTTTGCAGGCCCACCAGCAACCTTCTCCACCGTGGGCCTGCCTTTGAAAAGCTTATGTCGCTTACGTCCCTTTGGTCCCTTTCTTGCACCCCACCTCTCCTCATTACCGCCCGCCAAACATTTTACGCTTGACATATATTGACTACTTTTAGTAGCATTAAAGACGGATTTTGGCGGCAGGCTTGCTAAAATCTTTAGATCTATTGCATATTTTGTTTGTTCTCTGGGAAAAATAGAACTTAATGACTTCAAAAAAACGTCAAAAGGCGCAAAATGATGCCCTCTTTGCCGTTTTCGCGTCTACGGCGCGCGTCGCCGTGCTCCGCGTATTTGTCCTCGACCCGGTCCGGACCTACTACCAACGCCAAATCGAGGCCGCCACGGGGCTGCCGATCCGGGCCGTGCAACGCGAACTCGAGCGGTTTGCCCAAGTCGGCCTGCTGTACCGCCGGTCAGAGGGCAACCGCGCCTACTACCAGGTGGACACGCAGTTCGATCTGTTTCCGGAACTGCGTCAGATCTTTCTGAAGATGGCCGAGCCCGTGGATCGGCTACGCGGTTTGCTGGCGGTTGACCCGGCGGTTCGCATGGTTTTTTGGAACGAGGCGGAGGGCCGGGTGCTCGTGGTGACGACTGGCGGAGAACCGCCGGACCTCGCCGGCCCGCAGCCATTCGCCATCGAGACAATGTCACTGCACGAATTTGCGCGGCTGCTTTCAGAGAATCCGGACCTGCTCGAGCCGTTTTTGGCGCGGGGCCTGGATTTGCTCGGCCGCCGCGAGGATGTGATCTGGCGCCGGATCGAGGCCTCCGGCTACACCGTAAGTAAAGGGAAGGGAGTGCCATGACGGAATCATTCAATGAGATCACCAAGTTGTGCGAAACCTGGTGGGGCAAAATGGCCGACAACACCAAAGTGGACCAGCAACGCTTCGCCGAACAATTGTTGTCGTTGCTCGGGTGGAAGGGCGTGGTCCCGCTCGAGCCCAGGAAGCACCTGGCCCAGGTGTCCTGCATCACCTACCTGTTGCGCGGCGGGCCGCAGACCACCGTGGCGGCCCATTTCGTGATGCCGGGCGCGCTCGAACCCCCAGCCACCGTTGCGCAACAAGGCCTGGATTACTGCGAGACCACCCGGTTGATCCTGGCGGAAGCCGCCTCCCCGCAGGCCGACTACGCCTTTATCACGGACTTATACCGCTCCTATCTGTACGACGCGCGGGTCGGCGAACTCCTCCTCTCCGCCAACACCCCCGCCGAGTTCCGCAGGGAGTTCGGCGATACCCGGGCGCACGCCGGGTCACGCACCGTATTGTCGAAAGCCAACGTCGAGCGCGGCGCGCTCGATGAGGTCCGCCGCCAGCCTCGCAGCCAGGCCGCCCGACAGCTTCGCCAATGGTGCCAGCACTGGATCGAGACGCTCGCCGGCGACCAGCATCTGCCCGAGCACTTGGCGTGCCTCACGGTGGACCGTCTGCTCGTCGTACGGTTCCTGTTCGACCACGACATCCTCAAACGGTCCGGCTGGCGGTTGCGCCAACGGTTCAGCGATTTGACCAACAAGGTTTTCGGCGGCGACATCCGCGGCTGCGGCAAGATGCTCACCGCGCTGTTCCACGACATCTGGCTGGACTGGAAAGCCGGCATCTTTTCCGCGGAACCCGCGCTCAACGCCGTGCTCGAAAAGGACGAAGTCACTGCGCCCCTGTTGCGCGAGTTTGCCCTGCACGGCCGAAGCAAGTTCGGGCTCGCCGCCATTCTCGAGAGTTTCAACCACGGCGACGCCGCCGAAAAAGCCCGCGTCCGAATGGTGCCCGACGAAAACGAAGAACGCGAGTTGTACATGGCCAAGCAGACCGCCGCCACCATCGACGACGTCCACATCAAGCTCGACATTGCCGACGAGGGTTACAAATCCGTGTTCTACTGGCTCGATCGGCTCGTCGACCTCTACGAGCGGCTCGAGGTCGATTTCAACGCCAAGACGTACCGGGCCGCGCCAGAACCCGAAGAGATGGATTTGTTCACCTGGTCCGAAATCGCCGCAAAATGCCCTGACGCCCTCTCCGACAAGTTCCACCACGCACTCGAACGCGGCCTCACCGTCTACTACTCAACCCCGCGCCAACTCCGAACCGCACGCCTCATGCTCTACCTCCACCTCATCAGCCGCTACGACCAGACCGGCCACAAATTCTCCGCCTTCCCCAAAATCGACGCCATCTTCAAGCTGCGCCCACGCCTCCTCGAAGTCGATAAAAAATGGATCTACGCGCCCCCCGCCGAAGACGAGTGGTATATGTGATGGAAATGTGCCTCGCACGACCGGCCAAGCCAGTATCGCATAGTTTTTTTGCCGGCCAAGGGGCATTTTCCGGCCAGGGGGGGTTGACAAAACGCCGCGGGTGTTATATACCTGCTTATGAGGGTAATTAGAGGAAGCAGTTGCGCGGTTGAGTCGACGAGGGGAAGTTCCAACCTGTGGGAGCGGGGTAGTGTTTCCATTCTATCTGCTCCAACCAGTTCGAGGAGGCATAGGCATGCGTAAACTGATTGAGAAGCGGGGCATGATTCTGCGCGGGCTGCTGGTTGCCATCGCCGTCACGGTGCCGTTGGTCGTGGTCACCGTGGCGACAACTTCGGTAGAAGATGAGGCAACGTCGGCAACCGATGCAATTCTTGCCGAACGTGAGGCGGCCCATGCGTTGCTGCGGTCGGGCGAGATCGAGGCGGGTGCGGTGGCGTTGATCGAGTCGCTCCGAAATCTGCCCGACGACGTCGAGTTGCTCGAACCGGCGCACGGGACCCTCCAACTGCTTGCGTTCACCATGGTTGGGCTGATGCCGGACGATCTGCTCGAGAGATTTCTGGCCCACCTCGACCCGGCGTCCTGGCCCATCGACCAACTGGTGCTGGCGTATTACGCCCGCGAGACGGAGCAGTATGCGTCGTGGCGCGGGCTCGAACCATTCGACGCCGCACGCATGTGGGAGAAGATCGACGCGCTGAGTCAAAGCAAGTCCGCGCTCGTGCGTGCCGGAGGCAACCTGATGGCCGCATCCCCCTACCT
>JAPLKX010000384.1 GCA_026387845.1 Candidatus Hydrogenedentota bacterium
GCGCACGCCGCGTGGTCGCAAGAGTTCGACGACCCGCGGCCGTCGCGCGAGGGCGCCGAAGGCGGCACATCGGCCACTGCCAACGCCAAGGAATTCGCCGACACCGACAACGACGTCCTCTACCGCACCGTCCGCAAAGACATGAATGCCTACCACATCCTCGTCCCCAACGGCCGGTACCGCGTGACACTCCAGTTCTGCGAGCCCAACTTTACCGAGGTCGGCAAGCGCGTGTTCGACGTCAAGCTCGAAGGCGAAACTGTCCTGACCCGGCTGGACATTTTCGAGCATGTTGGCAACGGCCGCGCGCTCGATTTCGTTTTCGAGGGTGTTGCCGTGAAAGACGGCCGGATGGACATCGAGTTTGTCCGGCGGGTCGACGTGCCCTGCATTGCGGCCATCGCGGTCGAGGGCGCCAACGCCAAGCGGCGGATCAACTGCGGCGGCCCGGCCCTTGCCGATTACGAAAAAGACCTCGAACCGATCGACCTGTTCATCCCGACAGCCGACTTTTATCAGGACTGGGCGCGCGCCGAGTTTGGGCCGAACGTCGCCGATGAGGCCGCGGAAATCTTCGCCAGGATCGACTGCCACCTGCCGCGCCCGTCCGACTGGATTGACGGCCCCGGCGGCTACCGCGGCGACGACGCCCCGTGGTCGCGCATCGAGAAAGACTACGCCTACGTCGACGAGTTCGCAGGCCTGCGCAAGAAAATCAAGAGCCCCGGCTACCTCGAACGGTTCGATTACTGGCTGGCCAACTTCCGGTTTATGCGGGCGTCGGCGCGGATGAAATGCGCCTGGGGCGTGTTCAACAAGGCCCTGGGGAAAGCCAAACAGGCGCCCGCGGGCGATCAGGCCCGGCTGGCCCGCGATGAGGCGCTGCCCGCGCGGATCGACCTGGTTGCGGCCGTCCGCGAAATGTACGCCGAGTTGATCAAAACCGTCAGCACCACCGGCGAGATGGGTTCGATCACCAACCTCGAACAGCACACGCTGCCGCATGTCCTCGAGACTCCCGGAAAAGATCTCGAGGCGCTGCTCGGCGAGCCGCTCTCGCCCGAGGCCCAACTCCCGGCAAGCTACGCCGGGCCGACGACCATCATCGTGCCGGTCGTCCGCACCTCGCTCGAGCAGGGTGACCCGCTCAACGTTGTCGCGACAGTGCTCGCCGAGACGCCGCCCGCGCCCGTGTCGCTGTACTGGCGGCCGATGGGCCAGGGCGAGTTCGAGGAGGTCCCGCTGGCTCACGTCGCCCGCGCCACGTGGGCAATCATGCGGCCGGTGAGCGAAGACATCGAATATTACATCAAAGCCGCCGATGCCGTCTGGCCCGCCACCGCCCCGGACTTGAACCAGACCATCGTCATCACAAGCAAGTAATAATTTTGAGAATTGTGGTGCGGGCATCTCGTCTGCACTATCAGTCGGATCGGTCCGATCGGTCGGATCGGTCCTATATGTCCTATTCTCGCTTCCCTGGACGATTTGACTGCGCTTGCCCGCCCCGGCTAGCATGACGTTCCCAGGAGATCGGTCGATGGAAATTCTCACGTTCACAGTGACGCCGTTTTTTGTGAATTGCTACGTGGTCAAATCCGGCGGCGAGGCCATTGTCATTGATCCGGGGGATGTCTCGCGCGACGTTTCCCGCGCCCTTACGGATGTCAGCGTGCGGATGATCATCAACACCCACTGCCATTGCGACCATTGCGGGGGCAACGCCGCGCTCGTCCGCGACACCCACGCGCCCCTCGCCATTCACGAAGAAGAACTCCCGATGCTTCGCGCCATGGAGGTCCAGGCGCAGATGTTCGGCATCAGTGTGACGCCGTCGCCCATGCCCGACCAGTATCTCAAAGAAGGCGACACCGTCACGGTCGGCTCGGTCGATCTCAACGTGCTTCATGCGCCCGGCCACAGCCCAGGCCATATCATGCTGGCGGGCGACGGGTTTGTTTTTGACGGCGACGTAGTATTTGCGGGCTCAATCGGCAGGACCGACCTGCCCGGCGGCGATTACCGCCAGCTCATGCAGTCCATTCAGCGCAAGATCCTGACCCTGCCCGACCGGACCGTAGTCTATCCCGGCCACGGGCCCTCCACCACGGTGGGCGAGGAACGCCGCCACAACCCGTTCCTTACCGGATTATGATGCCCCTGGCCGTCCTCCTTACATGCCTGATAGGCGCTGTCGCCGCCGCGCCCGAAGTTCTCGTCGCGATCGCACCCGACCAGCCGGCCCCGCATATCTACATCGGCGACCCGCTCATCCTCGAGTTTCGCGCAGACACCGACTGCACGGTCTCGGTCGAGGCGGAGATTCGCCCGGAGTTTCCCGGCAACACAATCCTGGTCGAACTCGGCGACATCCGGCTGCAAGCCAACAGCCCACACTGGTGCACCATCGACAGCGTGCCCGACGTTCGCGGCCGCTATTTCCTGACCACACGGTTCAAGTATCCCGAGGGCCTGCCCGAACGCGCCGGCGCGTTCTGCCGGATTGACCGGCCCGGGCCGGGTTCCGCGACCGCCGCGCCGGCCTGCGCGGTCGTCGATGCGCTGACGCCTTCGCAGCGGCTCGCGCTGATCACCGCGGGCATCCGGGCCGTGCGGGTCGACGTAACCGGCGAGGCCGATTATCCAAAGGTGGGAGCCGCGCTCGATGCGCCGTTCCAGGTGATGGTGCGGCTGCGGCAGGCCGGCCCCGAGGTGTGCGAGGCGGCCGCGCGGCAATGGCACGACCGCGTCTACTGCTGGCAACTCGACTCCGGCGGGTCAACCGACGCGTTTTCCGCGATGGCCAAGGCGCTCCGCGCCGGCGGCACCCGAAGCCCGATCGCCGCCGTCGTGCCCGATGCCCCAACGCTCGAGGTCATGCTGGATGCCGGGCTGGGGAAAACCATCGACGCGGTTGCTGTCGATCCCGCCCCGAGTGGCGAGGTGGTCAGCGAAGTCCGCGACGCCGCCGAACGCGCCGGCTACGAGAGGATGGACATCCACGCCTGCATTCCGTCACCGGGGCAGGATCAATCCGGCGCCGGCCCCCTGCTTGCCCGTCAGGGGCTGGAACTGATTGCATCGGGGGCGTCGCTGCTGGTGTTTGACGCGGGGGTCGTCGCGGGCGACGACGGCACACTCGGCCCGGCCTTTGCCTATCTCGACTCGGTCACGCACCTGCTGGCCAACGCCTCCTACGTCGGCCCGCTGCACGTCGAAGGCGGGGCGACCGTTCACGTGGTCCGCGCGCGGGACCGGTGGCTCGCCGTGGTGTGGTGCGCCGCCAGCGAGGCGCCCCACGCCTCCGGCGAGGCGCCCCACGCCTCCGGCGAGGCGGACCTCGCCTCCGGCGAGGCTGATGCCGCCATACCGTCTGAAAACGCCACGGCGCTCGAACTCCACGACGCACGCAACAATCCCCTCACATGCCCCGCGCCTGTGGACGGCGCCATCGTGTTGCGCGCCGGCCCCGAACCGCTGTTCTTGGTGGGAAAAGGCGGGCTGGTGTTGCAGGCGGCGGCACTCGGCGAAGCGCGCAAAGAAGCCGAGGCGTTCTGCAACTCCGAAGACATCAACAAGTACCTCGCCAAAGAGGCGGTGGAAGTGGTCAGAAAAGCGACCGCGGCCGAAGGCATTAAGCGCTCTGACTTTCTGAACTTGCTCCAGGTTTTCCCATACCTCGAGACCCAGTGGCACGCCGGGCCTGTCCCGCGAACCGTTGCGGTGCCGGCGCTGGCCCGGCTTGCGCGGCTTGCCCGCGCGCTTTGCGTGGCCGAGCATGAGCGTGGCGAGCCGTTCGTCGAGCCGCTGCAAAGCACGCTCGCGGCCTGTGGCCAGTATCAGAGCCGCTACCTGACCGGCTCCGCCGGGCCGGACAATGGCCACGAACGCCCCGATTGGCTGCTCGACGAGGTCTCCCGCCTGATGGACGAAGCCGAATCGCTCGCCGGACAGGGACGGACTATCGAAGCCGGCGCGGTGGGCGCTCTCGCCGAATGGCGGGCGCAGGCACTCGAAATCTCCGCCAAGGCCGAGCCACTTTCCGCGCCCGAAAAGGTCAAACCCGTTCCTGAGATCAAGAAAGAAGAGCCCAAGCCGGCCGAGCCGCCAAAAAGGCCGGCATCAAAGAAGAAGAGAACCAAAGAATAGTCCGAGGAGACAGACCGCCATGAACTGCATCGGAGTCCTCACCAGCGGGGGCGACTCGCCCGGCATGAACGCCGCTATACGCGCGGTCGCGCGCACCGCTATCGCCAATGACATAAAAGTGTTCGGCATCGCGCGCGGCTACCATGGCCTCATTGAAGGGAGCATCATCCCGCTCCAAGTCCGGTCGGTCAGCGGCATCATCGGCCGGGGCGGTACCATCCTGGGCACTGCCCGCTGCAAGGAGTTTTTCGAGCCGCAAGGACGTGCCAAGGCCGCCGCACAACTCAAGAACTGCGGCATTGAAGGCCTCGTCGTGATCGGCGGCGACGGGTCCTACCAGGGCGCGCAAAAACTCCACGCCGAGCACGGAATCCGATGTATCGGCATTCCGGGAACCATCGACAACGATATCGGCGGCACCGATTTCACCATTGGCTACGACACCGCGCTCAACACGGCCGTCGAAGCCATTGACCGGATCAGAGACACCGCGGCATCCCACGACCGCATCTTCTTTGTCGAAGTCATGGGCCGCAACAGCGGGTACCTCGCCATGATGGCAGGCATTGCGGGCGGCGCGGAAGAAATCCTTGTGCCCGAGACGCCCACCGACATCAACGAGCTCATCCAAAGCATCCGCAACGGTCGTGCCCGCGGCAAAACATCGAGCATCGTCATCGTGGCCGAGGGCGATGACGCCGGCAAAGCCATCGACGTCGCCAAGAAATTCGCAGACGCCTCCGAATTCAAAGATTTCCGCGTCGCCGTCATTGGCCACCTCCAGCGCGGCGGTGCGCCAAGCGCATTCGACAGAATCCTCGCGTGCCGGCTGGGCGTGGGGGCGGTCGAAGCCCTGCTTGACGGGCAAACCGGCATGATGATGGGCCTGATCGGCAACAAGGTCGAACTCCGCCCGCTCTCCGAAGCCTGGGAAAAACGAACCCGGTTCGACCCGACGTTTGTGCGCGTCGCACGCGTGCTCGCCACATGAGTACGCGCTGGGCCAACGACCATGTCGCGTTCGAGGTAGCCGACCTCGATTCCGCCATCCAGTTTTACGCCGGCGTGTTCGGCATGGAATTGATGTCTAAGGAAGTCGACCCCGAGCACGGCGAGGCGTTCGCATTCTTTGCGCTCGACGGCGGCAATCTCGAACTGCTGCAGCGGCTCGACCCCGACGGCGCAGGTCCGCACGGAAGGGGCGCGCCCGGCCCGCCATGGTGCCCTCACCTCGCTTTGAGAACCGACGACTTGGACGCCGCCCTGCGAATGCTTCTGGCGCACAATGTGCCAATCGTTAACGGCCCGCTCGAAATACCCGGAAAAGTCCGGTGGCTATACGCCGCGGACCCCGACGGCAACATCATCGAGTTTGTGCAATGGACATAGCATTTCAGTGGCGCCAATTATCCGGCGTGGCCCGCTGAGTGAGCGAGGGAGACTTCCAAGCTTTTTTTGTTCCGGAGGCCAACATTGCTAATGTCATCTCCGGATGACGTGCGTCGAAAGGAGGGGTCGGAAATGTCGAGAATAGACTCGTACTGCGATCGTTGTGGCGGGTGTGGGCCGGCCATGAACCGGCGTAATTTTCTTGCCGCAACGGGTGGAGCGGCATTGGCCACCGGCCTTGGCCCGCTGGATTTCGCGTCGTCGCTGTTTGCGGCGACGGCGCCTGCACCCGCAGGCAAAGCGGTTGTGCATGTGGTGTTCGTGAGGCCCTTGAAGACGCCCCTGATCAGTTGGCCGGGTGGCCAGACCGATGTGGGCGCAATGCAGGCGCTGTTCGCGAAAATGATCACCGATGCCGCGGAAAAAACTGGCATTCAACTCGACCTGAAATCCGCTCCCCTGGAGAACAAGGACCAGATTAACGCCTATCTCGAAGCCATTAAAGGGGCTCCCCCGGACGGTTTGCTGGTATGCGCGATGGAGTTGACCCAATGGCCCGAAGTGCTCCACCTCGTGGAGAATCGCGGGGCGGTGCCCACGGTAGTGTACAGTCATCTGACGGCGTTTACCGGCAACATGCAGAAGACCCGGCAGGTGCCGAACACGTTTGTCGGCGCAACCCCTGATGTGGATTGGCTAGCGTTCGCCCTCAGGATGCTGAATACTGTGTGGCGCATGAAAAACACACGGCTTGCAGTTATTACGCGCGCACACACGCGCGAAGACGAATCCAAGGATGTAGTCGCGGACGCCTTTGGGACGACGCTGCACATGATCCCGGCGGCCCGGTTTGACGAGGAACTTGCCAAAGTCGATGCCGGCGAAGAGGTCAAGGCGATGGCCGACCGATATGCGGCCGACGCGCAAGAGATCGTAGAACCGACGAAAGCAGACATCATTGACGCCGCCAGGAACTACATCGTGTGCCGGCGCATTCTTGAAGCCGAGAATTGTCAAGGACTGTCTTACGATTGTCTTGGGCGGCCCAACCCGGTGTGCATCGCATTTTCGCGGTTGCTCGATGAAGGGATCGTAGCGGGTTGCGAAGCGGATGTCGATGCGGCCTTGTCGATGCTGTTGACTCAGTCGCTGTTTGATCGATCCGGGTTCATTCAGGATCCGTCGCCCAATACGGTGTCTAACACCCTTATCGGCGCCCATTGCACCAGCCCCACAAAACTCGAGGGGCTTGCCAGTGCCTATCGCGCGCCGTACAAGATCCGCTCTTACCATACGCGGACCGGCGCCTGCATGGAAGTGCTCTGGCCGGTTGACCGCGAGGTCACCGTCATGAAGTTCATCAAGCCGGACACGATCGTGCTGGGCTCCGGCCGGGTGGTCTCGAACATTATGCAGCCGCCCAGCGGTTGTTGCCGTACCGCCGTCGAGATCACCGTCGACGGTGTCGAGGATATGGATCAAGCCAAAGGTTTCCACCAGCTTTTTATTCTGGGCAATCTCGAGCGCGGCTTCAGGGCATATTGCCAACTGGCCGGGATTAAGGCGGTTCACATTTAACGTTATGTGCCAAATGCGGCAAAACCGTCGGGATCCCGCCGCAGGCCGGAATCGTTCAGTTAGACCTGGCGTTCGCCTGCATGTATAATCGCTGAAACGGCGGCATAGCGAGCACGGCTGATATGGTGTACGAATATTCGGGTTACCTCAGAACGGTTCTGGGCGCGCCGGACCCCGCGGAGGCCCAGGCACTCGAATCGGTCGAATTCACCGCCGACGACATCGCGCGGTGGAGTTTCCTGGATTTGCCGGGCGACCTCGAATGGCAGCACATCCCCGTCAACGCCAAACGTTCCGAGCACGGCGTACGCATCGAAGGCCGGTTCAACGACATCAGGCAGATCGACAATCTCGCCGCGGACGACCCCAGCTTCTGGGTGCCCCTCAGTTCGCTCAACACGCACGACCCACGGTTTCCCATCGACGCCACTCGATACCCGATCGTCGAGTTGACGTACCGCTGCGCCTCGTCCAACGCACGGCCCGCCTGGCTGTGGACGTATCCCGGCGGCCAGTCGTTCGATGGGCTGGCGCCCGTACAGGAGTGGCGAACCATTGCCCGGCTCGTCCAGTGCTACAGTTTTCCCGCGCAGATCAACGCCGTCATCCTCAGGCTGTATTCGATATCGCGGACCGTCGAAGCGTTCGAAGTCCAGTCGATTCGGTTCCGGGCGATGACCCCGGCCGAATCCCAGGTGTGCGAGCGGCTCGAAGCGACGCTCCGCGAGCAGGGCGGGCCGCGAAAATACAAGATCCTCGACGAGTTCATGCCCGCCGGCACCTACATGGACGCCGGGTCATCCAAGCGGCTCGCCGCCATGCTCGGCATCAGCCTCAACGAATACTGGGAACTTGTGTTCGAAGATATCGCGCGGCACAACCACAACGCCGTCGCGCTCGAACGAATCGACCGGCTCACATCCGACGAGTGGAACAACCTGCTCAAGCTGGCCGAGAAGTTCCGCATCAAGTTTTTCGCCATCTACAACCTCCCGCTGGGCACGCCACAGGCCTACTTCCAGGAGTTTGTCGACACACACATCAAGCCCTACGCCGACTCCCCATCCATCCTCGCCTGGAGCCTCCACGACGAGCCCCCCGAGCACGGGTTCCAAAACTTGTTGCAGGCCCGGCCCTACATGGAGCAGGCCGATCCAAACCACCCGCTTGCCGTTATCCTGCGCGAGCCCAACGCGTTTCCGCTGTTTGCCCGGTTCTTTCCCGCGGCGGGTATCGCCCAATACCGGTCGCACGCGCCGTGGCAGGTCGCCGACCTGATCCGCACACATCGCCCACTCAGCGCCGGCCAGCAGTTCTGGTTCGTTGCACCCGGATTTATCTATGCCACCGACACCCCCGAATGGCACTCCTCCCCCGAAATGCGCCTCATGCTTAACCTCGCATACGCCAACGGCGCCCGCGGGTGGTTCACGTTCGCCTACCACAACGACCCCATCTGGATCCGCGGTAGTTGCCAGCGATCCCTGACCGGGCCGTTCCTCACGTTCAGCGACCTGTGGGCCGAACTCAGCCAGCGGCTCGAACAGTACAACGCACTCGCCCCGCTGTTCCTCCAAGCTGAGCCCGAGCCCGACCCCGAGCCGTGGTTCGCCTCGAGAAGCACCGCGCACGCCAACGCCCAATTGCCCGAGGGCATACCCCCAACGAGCGTGTACAGGCTGTGCGGGCCCGAGTTCCAGTTGCACTGCATCGTG
>JAPLKX010000038.1 GCA_026387845.1 Candidatus Hydrogenedentota bacterium
CGGCAGTTGTGGGAGGTGTCCCTTTTTTTGAACATGCCAGCCTTGCCAACAAAAGTGGGACACCCCCCACAACTGCCGGGGGGCGTCCCAGACGCGCGGATTTCTGCGCGGGAAAACAAGAAAATGAAGGTTAGTAGTACAATGTCAGAGGCGCAGGATGGGGGCTTGGAGGGTTTGAGCGGCGCGGACGACGTCGTCGCGGCAGGTAAACAGTAGGACCTGGTTGGTTTGGCCGACCCTATCGAGGAGCTTCATAGCGCGGAGCAGGCGGTCGTCGTCGTAATTGGGGAACGGGTCGTCGAGCAGCATGGGGATGGTTTCACCGGTTTCGCCGATGCATTGGACCATGGCGATTCGGAGCGCGAAGAAGACCTGGTCGATGGTGCCTTTGCTGAGTATTTTTTCGGGCTCTTCGTTCATCCTCTGGGTTTGTGGGATGCGCACACTGACGCGCATTTCTCTGCTGACGAGGAGGTCGCGGTAGGCGTCGCCGGTGATGTGGGCGAGGTATTCGCTGGCGCGCGAGGTAAGGCGGGGGGCGATCCGGGAGTGTTTGTCTCTGGCGATTTCTTCGATGAGCGCCATGGCATAACCGGCAGCATCGAGTTCGAGGCTGAGGTCGCGTATCTGGGCTTCGACAACGGCTCGTTCTTCCTCGATTTCGCTCAGGGAGCGGGCGGACCCGGCGCGGTGGGTGATCTCGAGGTGGAGCGAATGCTCTTCCTTGACGCGCGCGTCGATCTCGTCGGAGACGGCGTCGCGTCGGCGCTTGAGTTCGTCGGCGGAGGATCGCGCGGCGTCGCCCACGGGCCCGTCGTCGAGAACGGCGGCGCGGAGGTCGCGGAGGTCCTGACCGCGCAGGACGGCGCCGAGTTGCTCATTGAGTGCGTCGAGCCGTCTTCGCATCTCGCGGTACTCTTCAGCCTGGCGTGCGCGGTCGTGCCACTGCGGAACGCTGTCGAGGCCTGCGCCGACGAGGAATTCGGCAATGGTTTTTGCGCTTTTCTTGAGTTCTTCTTCCTCATCGGCGACGCGCGCGGCGATCTCGTCGAGGTTCTGTTGGAGGACGCGCCGTTTTTCGCGGGACTGCGCGCTGCGGATTCTGTATGAGCGCAACGCGGCGAGCGCGCTGTCGTGCCGGCTTTCTTCGGCATACCCGGCGTCACGCATGAGTTGGCGGACAGC
This sequence comes from Candidatus Hydrogenedentota bacterium, assembly GCA_026387845.1. GTDB lineage: Bacteria > Hydrogenedentota > Hydrogenedentia > Hydrogenedentales > SLHB01 > JAPLKX01. The sequence continues at coordinate 1,186 of JAPLKX010000038.1, forward strand.
GAGCCCGGTCTCGACGTCTTCGCGTCTGACCGATTCGACTTCGGCAAGGACCTGATCGAGCGATGCGCGGTGCCGTACCGCCTGCTCGCGGTTCTCGGCGACGCGCCGTTTGGCGTCGCGGTAGGTTTGGTACCGGCCGAGGGCCCTGTTGGCGGCATCCTCGATATCGTACTCGGAACTGACGGGTTCGCCGGCGTCCGTGAGCTTGACGCGGTACTGATCGAACATCTGCGCGACTCGCATGCTGGCGTCCAATGCGCGGGATTCGAGTTCGGCGCCGGCCTCGATTGCCGCGTCGAGTTCCATTCTGCCTTTGCGGTACACGTCGTACCGGGCTTCGAGTTCGCGGATGGTCTGGCAACTGGCGGCGACCATTCTGCGCTCCATCCTGGCGCAGTGTTCGTCTTCGGTATCGCGCAACTCGATGATTCTGGCCTCGGTGTCCTTGAGTTGCTTGACCGCCTTTGCGGCGCGCGACCGGGCCGTGGCCCACTTGCTGAGGAAGTAAAACGACCCGAGCAGGGCGAACGCCGCCGCTATGAAGACGCCGCTGTTGTGCATGAGATAACCGACGGTAGACAGGGCGGCCACGAGCGCTCCGCACACGATCGCGAGCCGCCGCAGGTCGGGCGCCTGATCGACATGCTGGTCGGCGGACGCCTGGATGATTTCGAGCGCGTTTTCCAACTGGGCCAGTTGCTCTTCGCGGACGCGCAGCCGCAGTTCGTATTCGCGGGCGGCGTTCTCGAAGTCGGGAAACTTGGCGAACAGGTGGTCGTAACTCGAGATGAGAGAGTTGCGCTGGTCGACTTTTGCGCGATGCTCGCGGGCGCGATCCACCATTTCGTCGCGGTGCCGTTGCGCGACGCGAAACGAGGTGGACAACTGCGACAGCCACGCCATCGGGTCGTCGGCGAGGCGGGAGAAGTCGGGCAGGGATTGCAGCTCGAGTTCGGCGGTCGCGAGACGCTGCTCGGACCCGGCGAGCGCGAGTTGAGTCTCTTCCTGCCGTACGCGGAGGCCGCGGGCTTTTTCCTCGATGGCGGCGAGCCGCGCATCAAACTCCTCGGAGATCTCGCCGGCATTTCCGGCAAGCTGTTCGAGATCGGATGCGATTTCGGTTTTTCTTCTGTCGTACTCCTGGCGGAGGCGTTCGAACTGGTTGCGGGCGGTCGAACACATGAGTTCGGCCCGCTGAAACTCGGGGCAGAGATGCAACGGGAAGTTTTCGGCTTCGCGCAATTCGAAGAGCCGGCGGGTCGATTCGTCGATGCGCTGGGCGAGCAGGTCGGCCTGACGCAACCGTTCGGCCCGCTCGACCTTTTCGAGGGCGGCGAGTTCGCCGCCGATCCCCGCGAGATCTCTGCGCAGGCGGCCGACTTCTTCAATAACCTGCTGTCGCCGTGCCTCGTCCTGCTGAAGGTCCTGCTGCAACGTTTGGGCGCGCTCGTATTCGGAGTTGAGTTCGGCGAACCGGATGCGTGCGGCGGGCAACGGGCGAGTGCGTGCGGCGGGCTGGCCGATCTGCCCGATCCGGCCTTCGAGCCGCTTGAGTACGGCGTCGGCGGAGGTGGTTTCTTCGCCGGTGTCTGCGAGGGCGAGTAGTTTTTCCCGGATCTGGTCGAGCGCGTCGGCATCGCCGAGAGCTTCGAGCGAGGAATGGCCGATTGTGGCCGTATTCAGGAAGACTTCCTTGGAGATGCCGAGGTGGGTTTGGGCGAACATTCGCTCGCGGTTTTTGAGCGGCTCGAAATCGTTGGTGATCTCGCAGGCATGGGTGAGGTCGAACACGTGCAGAGACTCGTTCTTTTTGTCGAAGTTGCGGAACACTTCGATCTCCCTGCCGTTGTCGAGGACGTAGACGAGCCGGCCGCCGTATGTTTCGGGATTGGACCACGGGCAGCGGAGTTCGTTCGAGTCTTCGAACGCTCTGAGGTTGGCGCTGCGTTTCTGGCCGTAGAGCATGTCGCTGATGAAACAGCGGAGCGTGGATTTACCCTGCTCGTTGGGACCGATCAGGACGTGGAAGCCCGGGCCGACCTCGATGTTTTTGTTGATGAACCGGCCGTATCCGTCGATGGAGATTTTGCGGATGCGCATTACGCCATGCCCCCTAATTCGATTCCGCGGATTCCAATGCGCTGGCCGCGGTACGCGGCGAGCCCCACCTCGCGGGCCCGTTCGAGCGCGGCCTTGCAGGCGGGGTCGGGCGCATCGAGTATGGCTTGATTGAGGCGGCAGACAAACTCGCCGAGGCTGGTGGTGTCGCGCGCGAGTTCATCGTAGTCTTCGAGCGGCGAGGTCGAGTCGATCAGGTCGAGGTATTCGAAATCGCCAGCGACGGCGTCTTTTACGGCGGGCAATTCGCCGATAAGCGAGAGCGGGCACGATCCGCAGAGCGTGACGCGTGCCGCGAGCTTGACGTCGGATCGGGCGAGTGCGCGGAGGTGATCGATGAGGTCCTGGGACGACGCCGCGCTGCTGCAATCGATGGCGCGGGTCTCATAGACGATTTGGGCGGACGGGACGCGGGTGACGCGGACGCCGTCGTCGTCGAGATCGACTTCGAGGTAGTAATGGGGCCCGGTTTCGCTGAAATCGTGGCCTTCGGGCGCGCCGGAGTAGTACATGGGCGTGCCATTGGCGGGAATCTCGGTGGCGTTGTGGAAATGGCCGAGGGCGAGGTAAGAGAGCCGGAGCGCGGTGGCGGCGCGGGCGTCGAACGGCGCGTAGAGCTGGCCGTCGGGCGGCTGATGCTGGCGTTCGGAACCGTGGGCGACGGCGACATGCGCGGCGCCGTCGTCTTCGATTGCGAGCGAGCCGAACGGGTTTCTGGAAATGTCCCAGCCGTCGAACGCGAACCCGTGTACGACGAGCCTGCGCCCGGGCGCGGGGGCGGAAGTCCACTCCGGCTGCTTAAATACGTGGACGTTGGCAGGCCACGGCTCGGTCAGGTACGGCGAGCCGGGCATGCAGGGGTCGTGGTTGCCCGGTGCAATGAAAACGGGTACGTGGGGAATCGACTCGAACTGGGTCTGCAGAAACGCGACGGTGTCGCGGGTGACTCGGGCGAGGTCGAACAGGTCGCCGGCGATGAGGAAGGCGTCGGCCTGGATCTCGCCGGCACGTGCGACGATGATGCGGAAAACCTCGCGGAGCCCCTGCCGGCGCCGGTTGGCAAACGATGCGGGGAGGCCTGCGGCGGCAAACCCGGCGTCGAGGTGGATATCGGCGGTGTGGATAATTTTCATCGGGGCATGGACCTCTTATCGACAAAACTTCCCGCTTATAGTGTCATACGCGGGGGTGTTATGCCAACTGAAAAAAGGACGTCACCCGTGGGGGTGCTTGAAAAAGTGGAAAAACTTAGGGTTTGCGTGTTGCAATTTTTGATGGATGTCGTTTAGATTGGGGCGGGCGAACACGAGGAGACAGGCGATGAGCATCAAAGCGCGCGTTCAAGAGGAAATGACCAAGGCGATGCGGGCCAAGGATACGGTCCGCCTGGAGTGCCTGCGGTTGGCGAAGGGAGCGCTGGTGCTGAAGGAAAAAGAAGGCGCCGGCGAGCTTACGGAAGAGTTGGCGGCGGGGGCGTTGCGTGGGGAAATCAAGAAGCGGCAGCAGAGCGCGGAGATTTTCCGCGAACATGGAAAGGAAGCGGAGGCGTTGGCGGCGGAGAACGAGATCCGGATCATCCAGGAGTTTTTGCCGCAGCAGATGCCGGCGGAGGAACTCGAGGCGTATGTGCGCGGATACCTGGCGGAGCACCCCGAGGTGAATCACGCCGGCAAACTCACGGGGGCGATCAAGAAAGAGTTGGGCGACCGGGCGGACGGCAAGATGTTGAACGAGATTTGCCGGAACGTGTTGGAAGCATAGCGACTGAGAACCTGAGAGGATTGTAGTGTGACGCATTTCACCTTGTTGGACGGCGGCATCGTCGGTTTTTACATTCTCATCACGATGATCGCCGGCTTGGCGGTGCGGAAGTACGTTGGTAAAGTGGAGCATTTCCTGCTGGCGGGGCGGGAGATGAACATTTACCTCGGCGTGGCTTCGCTGGCGGCGACGGAGTTCGGCATCGTCACGTGCATGTACACGGCGCAGAACGGGTATGAATTCGGGTTTGGCGGGTCCATGCCGGGCATCCTGAACGCGATCATGATGTTGCTCGTCGGGTTGACGGGGTTCTGCGTGAGCCGGCTCCGCAACAGTGGGGTCACGACGATTCCCGAACTGTTCGACCGCCAGTATGGTCCGACGATTCGTTGGCTGAGCGGGGTGGTGATTGTGCTGGGGGCCTGCTGAACATGGGCGTGTTCCTCAGGGTGGGAGGCGAGTTTCTGGTCACGGTCTGCGGATTTAATGAACGTTACCTTGAAATCACTATGACGGCGCTGCTGGTTTCGGTAGCCATCTATACGATCATGGGCGGGATGCTGTCGGTTCTAATAACGGACTACCTCCAGTTCGTCGTGATGAGCGTGGGGTTGCTGGTCGTAACCGTGCTGATACTCTACAAAGTGGGGTGGACGAATATCACGGATGCCGTGGCAACCCAGCACGGGGCCGGGGGCTTCAACCCGTTCGTTCACGAGAAACTTGGCTACGCTTTTGTCATATACTTTGCGCTTCACCAACTGGCGGTTGTGTTGACCTGGCAGACAACCGTCCAGCGGTTGCTCGCGGCCAAAGACACCCTCACCGGCCTCAAGATCTACACGCGCACCAGTTTCTTCTTCGTCTGCCGATTCTTAATACCGGGCCTGTGGGGCATGGCGGCGCTGGCCGTGCTCGGTCCGCAATGGATTGGGACACCCGAGTCGCTCCAGGCCATGCCGAAATTGCTGAGCACGATTGTCCCGATGGGCTTGATGGGTGTCCTGATTGCGGCCATGCTGGCAGCCGACATGTCCACGGACAGCGCGTACATGCTGACGTGGGGAAGCGTCATCTACAACGACATCCTGGCGCCGTTCCGGAATAAGAATTTTTCGGAAAAACGGGGCATCCTGTGGAACAGGATGATCGTCGGCTGCATTGGCATTTTCCTGCTCGTTTACGGGCTGTGGTATCCGCTCAAAGGCAACCTTTGGAACTACCTCGCCATCACCGGGACGATCTACCTGGCGAGCATGTCGGTGCTGCTGATTTCGTGCTGCTACTGGAAACGGGCGAACAACTGGGGCGCTGCCGGCGCCATCATGGCGGGCGCCGTCATACCAATCACCTACCTGGTGATGGAGCAGCTTCCCGCCACGAAAGGTCTCGCCGCAAGAATCGGCCCATATCAATCCGGCATCGCCACGTATGCGGTCGCCTGGACGGCCATGATCGGCGGGTCGCTGCTTAAACCGAAAACTGAAACCGTGCTCGAGGAGGCAAAAGCCTTATGACGGGTGAAATACATTGGTTCTGGCTGGCGATGACGATCGCCGTCATCATATGGTACTCGACTATTACTATTTACATCTCGTTCCGCGGCGCATTCGACATAAAAGAAATGCTCGGGCGTCTCGATCAGTTGGCGAAGGAAGAACGGGAGGCTGTAGACCGTAGGCTGTAGACTGTAGGTAAGAACGAACGTGGAGACGCTGGGCTCAACTGCGGGGTTCGAGTCATTTCTTAACCACAAAGAACGCAAAGAAAAGGCCGTTCTCTTTGTACTACTATCCGTCAATTTCGCGCAATTTTTCGCACAAACTGCAAGCTGAGCCCAAATCAAAGCCTGTCATCCTGAGCCCCGCCAGCCACCGGCTTTGGGTACTGATTAATAAGACGAGGCGTCTGATGGCGGGGCGTGAGGATCCCCTCGATTGCACCCAGTGGCATCTCAAGAGGTCTTGTTCCTGTTCCTCTACAGGTCCGTGTTTTTCATCCTTCATCCTTCATCCTTTTCCACCCCAGACCCCATACCCCAAACCCGGTTTTGGTTGCGGCTCCGCTGCTCCGTATTCTTTGCGTTCCTTGTGGCTAATTGACGGTACTATCCGCGGCGGTCGAGGTAGATGCCGCTGGCTTGCCGGGCGAGCGCGTTGGCGCGGATTTTCATGAGGATGTCGAAGAGTTCTTTGGAGTTGAGGCTTTCTTTGCGGGATCGGGCGGAAACGCAGACGAGCAGTTTGAGAATGGGCATTTTGTTTGTGGCGGTGCCGGCGAGTGTGTCTTTGTAGATCTGGCCGACGCCTGCGTTTTCGTAGAGTGCGGGGAGATGGTGTTCCCAAACCTGCATAACGCGCTGGCAATAAGCTTCGACGTGGTCGGGTTTCATGATGCTGACAAAGTAGCCGCCGCCCATGTGGCCGACCATGAAATCGGCGCCGGAACGCTCCCTGCCGCAGATGCAGAGGGCCCTGGCGAGGTGGCGGATGGCTTTTTGCCGGGAGTCCTGTCCGCACCTGTATGCAAACTCGCGCAGGTTGAGGAGTTCGACGCAGGCCAGTGCGAACACTTCCTGGCGGCTGACGCGGCGCTGTACCTCGCGTTTGATGGCGTTGCCGTTGGGGAGCGTGGTGAGTTCATCGAGTGCGCGGGTGTCGGAATGCGCGCGGATCAGGGCTTCGGAATGCTGGATGAGGTTCTGGACGTCGAACGGTTTCGTAATGTAATCGTCGGCGCCCTGTGCCAGGCCGTGGACCACTTCTTCGTCGGCCGACATCGCGCTGAGCATGAGGACCGGCAGCGTGTAGAGTTCCGAATCGGCCCGGACGCGCCGGCATACCTCGAACCCGGATGTCCCCCCGGGGAGCATGATGTCCAGGACGAGCAAATCGACGGAGTTCGAGCGGGCGATGTCAAGGACTTTCTCGCCGCGGTCCGCTACCAGGCACTCATGGCCTGCGTTGCGGAAATTATCACGGATGAACTGAGCGGTTCTGATATCATCGTCGACGAGCAAAATTCTGGCCACGGCCCCGCTACCTCACTTGCCTGTTCAGGGTTTTAACACCGGCACAAACTCTGGCGGGCAAGAAGGTGGCTTTCCCGTCCAACTACCCCTTCCACCCCGGCCAGACGTACCGCCTCGAGTTCAGTACGCCATAAGTATACACGGAGCAGGCTGCGGGTTGCAAAAACGGGGCCAAAAGGCTGTGGTGGCCAAGGTTTTTTCGGGGATTGTAAAACCCGCACATCCCGTTTATACCAAAAAGTGCCGCGGCAACGTAGCAAGTATTGAGGCTGATGTGTAGGTCCAGTGACAGCCGGAGATGATTTTTAGATTTGGTTTATTGTGGAGTCAGTCAAGTTTGTTTAAGATACAGTTGCTGAGAAGGAAGCCTTAATCACCATCTCGCGCACCACCGATTACGCATTGGAACAGATCGCCGTCCCCACCCTGATCGTCCACGGCACACAGGACCGGTTGGTGCCTTTCGAACAGCACGGCCGGCAACTGGCAGCCAGAATCCCGGGGGCGCAGCTTTTAGCGGTCCCTGGCGGCGAACATGTCGCCATCTTCACCCACCGCGATGTCGTCCGGCCCAGGATAACGCAGTTCCTGCGAGGGCTGGCGCCGTAGGCATCAAAGAGATCGGACCGATCAGACGGATCCGACGGACGGGTTTGAACCATGCAGCCGGGGCCGTAGGTCGCATGCTGGACGGCGCGGGCGGGACGTCCGCGCCTACGTTTACTGCAAAGGTTTTGGGATCGATTGTGTATCAGGGGGGAGTCAATGCTTTTGCGAGCCAGTTGAGGCTGAGGGAAGAGCGGGGGGCGAAATCGGGGGAGTTCATGTACTGGAGCAGGGAGCGGCGTAGGGCGGCGGCAGCGGGGCGGGTGTCGAGATTGCTGGTGATGTCCAATGTGCAGACGAGGAGGCTGCCTTTGCCGACCCGCGCTTCATAGACAGCGCCGAGGCGCCTGTTGGTGTTCCAGTCGTCGATTACCTGGACGAGCGGGCGGAACGCGGGGTCGGCGCCGTCGAGTTGCATGACGCACGATTTATTAAGGAGGTCCCACCACTGCCAGTCAGTGTGGCCGTCGTTGGGAAACTGTGCAAAGGCGGGATGGCGCGGGTCGCAGAGGATTCCAAGTTGGCGGGGCTGGTTGTGAAACCACTGCGTGTTCCAAAAGATGGGTTCGAACGCGCTTTTGACCTGTCGCCCCGGGTCGATCTTCGAGGGAAGTAAGAGGACGCTCCGGCCACGGCGCAGATTGGCCTCGACGGAGTTGTCCCACTTGGACGCGACAATAACGCGGCCTTCATCTGCCTGCTGATCGGCGGGGTATACCCACACGTCCCAACAATTGGCGTGGGGCGTTCCGGCCAGATAGACGGACAGGGTCAGCTTGGCGGGCGCGGGGATGTTATTAAGCGGGAGCGTGAGGTCGCCGAGCGGGATAGCGTTGCCGAGGGGGATGTCGCGCACCTCCGAGGCGCCCGAAGCGACGACGGCGCCGGCGGCGGTTCTGGCGGTCCAGCCGGGTTGCGCGCGCAGGATGGGCGCGGGGCCGAAATGGGCGATCTCGGCGCGCGCTTCGAGGGACTCGTTGGTTGTGTAGACGAGCTTGGGAAGGCGGAGGAGCGGAACGGTTTCGCTGCAGAACTGGCGGAACTCGTCGGGGGTTGTGACGCCTTTACTGTTCCAGAACGCGTCGAGAAAGCCTTCGAGCGCGGTGCCCTGGCCGGGGAAATCCTGAAGGGCGAGCAGTTGGAACCCGCCGGCGCCAGGGGTGCGGAGGAGGGTTTCGATGTCGGCCTTGTACATCAGCTTTTGGAGTTTGCCGGACGCGACGGCGAACTCGCGGGCCTGGTCGAGCATGTGGTTGTTGCGGAGGCTGTCGCGGAACATTTCGAGGTTTCGCGGGCGCAGCACGCCGGTGTAGCTGGGAATCTCGCGATAGTCGGGGTATACGCACCATTGGCCGAGCTCATGTGCGATAGCAG
>JAPLKX010000454.1 GCA_026387845.1 Candidatus Hydrogenedentota bacterium
CCCTGGCTGCGAACACGGTCACCCGTTCGCCGCCGGTTCCCGACCCTCGCCCGGCCAGGTTCAACGTCGAGGTAATCACCCCGAAGGTGGCGGTGTTCGTGACATCGGTGCCCGGATTACCGTAATGCGGCGTGTTCGTCACACCGAACATCTCCGCCCCGATATGTACCTTCAGGCGCTCGCCGAGCTTGAACCTTCGATAGGCGCCGGCATCCAAGTTGAAGAAACCCGGCCCCCGGAAGATATTGCGGCCGGTGGTGCCGAAGCGCACCTGCCCCGCCGGAACCGCGGCGAAGGCAGTCGGGTCGAAGTAGTGACACGACATGTCCGTGGGAGCACAGCTTACGCTCGCTCCGGATACTGGCGCGGGTCCAACGCCGCCCAGGATACGCAGCGGGCCAACCTGATCTGGTGTTTGGTAATTTCCCGGAGCGTTGAGCTGAGCACCTCCGCCACTGAGCGTGAGCGGGTTCCCACTCGTCCCGGTCAGCAGCCAGTTGAGTTGCCAGCCGCCGGCTATGTGGCTCAATATCCCGCTCTTTGCCCACTGCTTCTTCGGCCCGAACGGCAACTCGTACATTCCGTAGATTGACAGGTTGTGCGTGCGGTCAAAGCTCGCCAGCGCCTTGTTTCGACCCCGATAGTCCGGATACGGCCAAAACAGGTAGCCGCCTGCGACCCCGAATGTTCCGCTCACCTCCTCGTTATCCTCCCAGTTAATGGCCTTCGAGAGCGTGTAATTCAGCCCGATCACGGAGCCGCCTTTCATCCGCCAGGTAAGCTTGGTTTGCAGCGAATCATAGTACATGTTGGCGTCAGGCGACAGGCTGTTCACGTCTCCCCAGTTCTTGTTAGCCACGGAATACAACCGGCGGCCGGGATTGCCGCCATTTATGGGCGCCGCGTTGATGTTCTCGTTCGTGAGCATGCGTATGCCTCGGCTTCCGACGTAGGCCGCCTCAGCCACAACATGTGCGAACTCGCGCTGCAAGGTCAGGTTGTACGAGTGGATATAGCCGCGCCGGAACTTAAATGGTATCGTGCCACCGCCGGCACCGGTGTTGTTGGGAAGCGGGACCACCCCCGAACTGAGATCCGGCAGCGTCGCGGCGGGTATTCCCACCCGGAGGCCCGGATAGGGAGCCAGCGTCTCGCCCGTAAGGCTCGCCGCGGGGTAATACGCCGTGGTGCCCTGGACATCCGCGTTCGAGACCAGCGGCCAATTGTTTCGGAAGAACCGCCAGTTGTTGCTGTCCGCGCTCATCCCGTACCCGGTGCGGATCACCGTTTTGGAGTCCAACCGGTAGGCGATTCCCAGGCGTGGAAGAAACTGTCCGCGTCCCACGTCAACGCCGCAGTCCAGCGGCACGCTGCCGTTCCCGCAAATCCGGACATTGCCCGTCCCAGGATCAAAAAGCTTTACGCCTCCGTGGTCGGTGGTGACAAACGGATAGTATTCCCATCGCACGCCGTAGTTCACCGTCAGCTTGGAAGTGACCTGCCAACTGTCCCGCGCATACATGGACCAGGTCTTCCAGCGCAGTGAGTTTGGATTTGCGTTCTGAACGACTGTGCCCACCCGGTCGGGCACGCCCAGCAGGAACTGAGCCAGTGAGTTGGCCTTGTTGGCGTTCGGCCCGCCGTTCAAGGCGGTCACGCTCCCTAGAAACTGGAAAGAGCCGCGCGGGGTCCCGAAAGCTCCGCCCTGCGGTTGGTAGTGGTTCATCCCGCTGCGGGTGTGCTCCACGCCAAACCGCAGACCATGCCGCCCTTTCGTCCGGCTCAGGTTGGTGTTGGCTACGTACTGGTTGTCACGGAACAGGAAGGGGTTGCCGGTGTCCGAATTCCCCATGGAGTTCCAGTTAGTGACAATGAAGGCCGGTGTGCCTCCCGTCAAATAGGTATCTCCGTTGGTGCCGGGAATGTGCAGCGTGTTGATCCCGTAGTTACCCAGGTCAAGATCCGGGGCATACGTGGCGCCGAGCCGCTGCCGGGTGTATCCGGCGTTGACGTCGAGCACCATGGTGGGAGATATGGTGTACGTGCCTCCCAGGCCGACGCTCTGGATTCTCGAGGGCGCGGTACCCACCTGCCCTCCACCGGTTGCGCCGCCCATCGCCAGGCCCAGCACCGGCGGATCATAGAGCGTAGTGGGCGAGATACTGTACCGGCCGAATATCATGGTCTTATCGTTCGGCACATAGTTGATCTTCATGTCGACGGTGTCACGATCGAGCTTGGCGGAGCCGGTGGAAATGTAGTTGTTGGTAGCCGTCACACCATCGCTGTTCAGAAAGCCCGCCTTGCTGATTCGGCCAAGAATCGTCTTCACCGCCGGATCAATCCGGCCGGCCGGAATGATGTTGCCCGCGACAGCTAAACGGCCCGAGCCGTTGGCGGCGCCGGTATTGGGGTCAAAAATGCACCCCGCTACCGGCGTTACAGCGCAGTTGGTTCCAGCGGGTATCGCGGCTGAGAGGTTGGCGTTGCCGCTGGCATCGAATATGCCGGCGGGATTAATCGCGGTCTTAGTACTTTGGGCGAGCATCCGCCGCGCCGTCCTCTCCCAGTCCGCAAAGAAGAAGAGCCTGTTCTTCAGGATCGGGCCGCCGGCGCTTCCGCCGAGTTGGTTCAGGATAGACTTTGGCTTACGGTAACCCGCCGGGTTGAATCTGTTCAGCGCCTTGAGCGCATTGTCGGTGTGGTACCCGAAGGCGCTTCCGTGAAACTGGTTTGTGCCCGACTTGGTCACCACATTCACTGCCGCTCCGTTCGAGTTGCCTTGCTCGGCGTCATACGAATTCGTGACGATACTGACGGTCTCGATCGATTCCGTCGGCGGCACGTAGGCGGTATTAAATGGCAGCCACATATAGGTGTTTGAGGCTCCATCAATCCGCGTCAGGTTGTTCTGCATGGAACCGCCGTTAACGTTGCCGGTCATGGCGCGCTGTGGATTCCCCCCGTCCGAGCTCACTCCCTCGGTTACCATACTGAAGCCCGGAACGAGCTTGTAGAGCGCCTGGAAGTTCCGCCCCGCGGAGGAGGTGATCGGAAGGTTGGCGAGTTGCGCAGCTTCCAGTTGTGTATTCACGTCGGCGCGGTCCGTTTGGAGGGTCAGCGTCGCGGCCGACACCATAATCGACTCGGTGACCTGCGCGACTTGGAGCGTCGCATCGAAGCGGACGACCCGGTTGGCGTCGATGGTCACGCCCTCCCGCACCAGTTTCGAGAAGGACTTGGCCGAGATCGTGACTTTGTAAGCCCCCGGTTGCAGGTTCGTGAGCAGGTAGATGCCTTGCTGGTTGGTGGTAACCTGTTTTACCACGCCGGTGCCAACGTGCAGGACCTCGACGGATGCGTCAGGCACGACCGCCTGGCTCGCGTCTACCACGGAACCTGTCAGCGAGCCGTAGAGAACCTGCGCGTACCCAGGGCCGCACATCACGGCGAGCGCAACAACCGCAACGCCGCAGCAGATCGCCACTCGATTTCGTGTGGTCATATGCATCATCCTCCTTGAAGCGTAGGAACAGCCGTCAAAACCGCTTTGTAGTTGCCTCAAACTATCCCATTGCCGCGTCGGAGTCAAGCCCTAAAGGGAACCATGAAACGCGTTCATGCCACTCCTCGCCATGACCGAAATGCCGGCGGCCGCCGACGCCAGAACCTGCTTGATTCCCATCCGGCGGACCGATATAGTGTCGCGCATAGTTTGAGCTGACAACCAATGTCGGAATGAGGCGGGTTTGTTCCATCCTCGAACCCGGTTGCAACTGTGGACGGCTACGCGCTCGAACCTGGCAAGCCGCTGACGCTGAGATTCCGCATGCGGGTAGCCGACATGCCGATTGGGGAGACGCCATGAGACGATACATCGCGATGACCCGTGTGCTGGTTTCAGCAGTGTTTTCGTTGGGGAGATACCGCTGGTGCGCCGCCCTGCTGGCGGCGGCCGCCCTGCTGCCGCTGGGCCTAGCCCAGCAGGCGCCAATCTATCGAGATCCGCGCGCGCCCATGGAGAAGCGCGCCGATGACCTGCTCTCGCGCATGACGCTGGAGGAAAAGATCTCGCAGCTCATGAGCGATGCGCCGGCTGTCGAGCGCCTGGGCGTGCCCGCCTACAACTGGTGGAACGAGTGCCTGCACGGTGTCGGCCGGGCGGGGCGCGCCACCGTGTTCCCGCAGGCCATCGGGCTGGCCGCCACCTGGGACACCGGCCTGCTATTCCGGGTGGCGACGGCCGTCTCCGACGAGGCCCGCGCCAAGCACCACGAGTTCGTCCGCCGCAGCAAGCGCAACATCTACCAGGGGCTCACCTTCTGGACGCCCAACATCAACCTGTTTCGCGACCCGCGCTGGGGACGCGGCATGGAAACCTACGGCGAGGACCCCTATCTGACCGCCCGCCTGGCCGTGGCCTTCATCAAGGGCCTGCAAGGAGACGACCCGAAGTATCTGAAGACGGTGGCCACCGCCAAACATTACGCCGTGCACAGCGGCCCCGAGTCCCTGCGCCACACCTTCGATGCCGTCGTGGACGCGCGGGACTTGCACGAAACCTACCTGCCGCAGTTCGAAGCCGCGGTGAAGGAGGGCGGCGCGTCTTCCGTGATGTGCGCCTACAACCGCGTGGACGGCCTGGCCGCGTGCGCCAGCCCGCGCTTGTTGGACCAGATCCTGAGGAAGCAGTGGGGCTTCCACGGCTACGTGGTGTCCGATTGCGGCGCGATTGGCGACATCTATCTGCGCCACAAGGTGGCCGGGACGGCGGAGGAAGGAGTCGCCAAGGCCCTCCGCTCCGGAACCGACCTGAACTGCGGCGTGGAGTATGCAAACCTGTTGCCGGCCGTGCGCCAGGGCCTCATCGCCGAGGCCGAAATCGACCAGGCTCTTCGCCGCCTGTTGCTGGCGCGTTTCAAGCTGGGCATGTTCGATCCGCCCTCGATGGTCAAGTACGCGCAGATTCCCTACAGCGAGAACGACAGCCCGGCGCACCGCGAGCTGGCGCTGGAGGCGGCGCGCAAGTCGATCGTCCTGCTGAAAAACGAAGGCCGCGTCCTTCCCTTGAGCAAGTCGCTGAAAACCATCGCTGTGATCGGGCCCAACGCCGACGACGTCGAGGTGCTGCTGGGGAACTACAACGGCGACCCATCCCAGCCGGTGACAGCGCTGGAGGGAATCCGCCGCAAAGTCTCACCCGGCACGCGAGTGCTCTACGCGCGCGGCAGCGACCTGGCCGCCAACATGCCGAGCTTCGAAACGGTGCCTGCCTCGGCGCTTTTCACTTCCGCCGGTGCGGACCGCCGCAACGGCCTCAACGCCGAGTACTTCAATAGCAGCAACTTCGACGGGCGGCCGCACCGGCCACGCGAGCTGACCGTTCCCAGTTCCGGCAAGCTCGTCGGGGAGATCCCGCGCGATCCGAAACCGCTGTTCACGCGTGTCGATGCCCAGGTGGACTTTCACTGGTGGGACGGCGCGCCGCACCCGGACATGAATGACGACGACTTCGGGGTTCGCTGGACCGGCTATCTCTCGGCGCCCGCCGGCGGCACGTATCAGCTTGGCGCCATCGGCATGAATGCGTTTGAAGTGTACTTCGATGGAAAGCCCTTGGTGCAGTTCAACAGCATTCACGGGCGCACCTACAGATACGCGCCGGTCGAGTTGCAGGCCGGGAAGCTCTATCCAATCCGCCTGGACTACCACGAATTCC
>JAPLKX010000677.1 GCA_026387845.1 Candidatus Hydrogenedentota bacterium
ATGTCCTCTTCGCAAACCGAAACCGCCGGTAATCGTGGCCCGTCATGACCGTCATGTCTTGCAGGTGGCACTCGCCGCCCTCGTCACATACGGGACAGTCGTGGGGGTGGTTGGTCATCATCCATTCGATCACGCTTTTCCGGAACAGTTTTACATCAGGATCGTCAACTGAAATCCGCGTGCCGTCCGCGGCCGGCGTCATGCAGGCCATGACAATCTTGCCGCGGGTGTCTTTCTCGTCTTTGAACTGTTTGACGGCGCATTGCCGGCACGCCCCCACCGAACCCATCGCCGGGTGCCAGCAGAAATACGGCAGATTCATGCCCAGCGACAGGATGGCGTCGAGCAGATTCTTCTCGCCTTCCACCTCGTATGGTTTGTTTTCTATGTAAATCGTCGCCATGCTCGTAGTCACTCGACTCCCGCCGCGCTTTGCCGCGCCATGTAAGGGCAGTGCTTCTGTTCGATATGACGCACAAACTCATCCCGGAAATGCCTTAGCGCGCTCTCCAGCGGTTCGATTGCCCCCGGCGCCAGCGCGCAAAACGTGTGCCCGGGCGGCCCCAGCAAGTTCACGTGCATGTCCAGTATGTCCAGGTCCTCCGGCTTGCCCCCGCCGTGCTCGATTGCAAACAAGGTCTCTGCCACCCAGGCCAGACCGGCCCAGCAAGGCGTGCACCAGCCACAGGATTCCTGCGCAAAAAACTGCTCGAGATTCCACACCATCGACACCGGGCATGTCTGATCGTCAAGCACAATCACCGTACCCGTACCCATCCGGCTCTTCACCTGCTTGAGCGAATCAAAATCCATGGGGATATCCAGGTCTTTCTCGAGTACGAACTCCGTCGACGCACCCCCGGGGATCACCGCACGCAGCCCAAGACCTTCCTGCATCCCGCCCGCATGCTCCTCGATGATCTCCCGCAGGCTCGTGCCCATCGGCAATTCCCATATTCCGGGATGCTTCACCTTGCCGCTGACCCCGTAAAGTTTGGTGCCGCCGTCGCTCGTCTTGCTCAGCTTGAGAAACGCGTCCGCGCCGTTTCGCAGGATGTGCGGCACGCAGCACAGCGTCTCCACATTGTTGACAACCGTCGGCTTGCCCCAGAGCCCAACGCTGGCCGGGTAGGGCGGCTTGCCGCGCGGGTTCGCCCGGCGACCCTCGAGCGCATTCAGCAGGCCCGTTTCTTCGCCGCACATGTAGCGGCCCGCGCTCATGTGCAGGTGAAGATCAAAGCTGAAATCGGACCGCAGGATGTTTCGGCCCACGTAGCGGTTCTCGTAGGCTTCTTCAATCGCAACCTGGACCCGCCGGCCCGCCTCGGCATATTCGCCCCGCAAGAAAATGTAGCCGGCTTGCGCCTGCACGGCGTAGCCCGCCAGCAAAATCCCTTCTATCAGCAGGTGCGGATTCCCCAGCAGCAAAACCTTGTCTTTAAACGTTCCCGGCTCCATTTCATCCGCGTTGCACACTACATATCGCGGCTCTGGTGCGCCTGGGCCCGTTTCAATGAAACTCCATTTCAGCCCGGTCGGGAATCCCGCACCTCCACGGCCGCGAAGCCGCGAATCCTTGACCGCCTTGGTCACGTCAGCGGGCGCCAGGCCCCTCAAAGCGTCCCCCAGCGCCTTGTACCCGCCGCACCCCATGTATTCACGCAGGCTCAGCGGCTGCCCGTCCGCCCGCAAGTTGTCTGTTAATGGCCGTTCCACAAATGCTCCCTTACACGTACCGCGCCAGGATCGCGTCGACTTTTTCCGCCGTCAAATCCCCGTGCAGTTCAAGATCGATCATCATTGCGGGGGCGTGGTCGCATGCACCGAGACAGACTATCGGCAGCAGCGTGAACCGGCCGTCCGCCGTGGTCTCTCCCAACCGGATTCCCAGCGTCTGTTCCAAGTGAGCCCGAATCGAGTCGTAGCCCATTACCCAGCAACTGACACTGTTGCAAACCAGGATCACGTGGCGCCCCACACGCCGCCGGAATACCAGGTTATAAAACGTCGCCACACCGTCCAGCTCATCCGGGGTCATCTCAAGCAGGCCCGCTATCTCCGTCAAGGCCGCGTCATCCACCCAGCCCTGCTCCCGCTGGACCGTGGTGAGCGCCTCGATACAAGCCGCCTGTTTCGTCGGATAGATCCGCGTCTCTTTCTCGATCTTCCGCTTGACTTCCTCTGAAAGCATGGGGCTGTTACCTGTCTACGTCTGCCAACACGTAATCCATCGCGCCTAAAATGGCCAGCAAGTCAGGGATCATCAGTCCCCGGCAGATCTCCGGCAGCATCTGCAAATGCGGGAAAGACGGCGTGCGGATACGCGTCCGATACGAAATCGTGTTGCCGTCACTGATCAAGAAATAACTCGTCGCCCCCTTCGGCATTTCCACCGGAATCGCCGCCTCGCCCGCCGGAATTACCGGCCCCCAGCTCACCCCCAGAAAATGCGTGATCAACGTCTCGATATCGTGCATCGTGTAGTTCCTCAAAGGCGGCGTGGTCAGCGGGTGATCTGACTTATGGGCGCCCTCCGGCATGTTCTTCAGGCACTGTTCGACGATCCGCAGGCTCTGTCGAAGCTCCGCCACCCGCACCAGCGCACGATCGTAACAGTCTCCGTGGAATTGCACGGGGATCTCGAACTCAAACTGGTCGTAGCCCGAGTAGGGCCGCCGCTTCCGGAAATCCCAGTTCATCCCGCAGGCGCGCAGGTTCGGGCCCGTCACGCCCCATTCGATTGCCTGCTCCACCGTGTACGCCCCCACACCCACCGTCCGCTTCTTGAAAATCAGGTTTTTCAAAAGCACTTTCTCGTACTCGTCCAAGCGCGGCGGAAAATACCGGATAAACTCCCGGACCAGCCCGTCCCACCCCTTGGGAAGATCCTCCGCCACACCGCCGATCCGGAACCAATTCGGATGCATCCGCCCGCCCGTGACCGCCTCCACAATGCCAAATACCCGCTCCCGGTCGTTGAACATGTAAAATACCGGCGACATCGCACCGAGGTCCTGGCCAAACGTTCCGTACCATACTAGATGGCTCGCTATACGGAACAGTTCGCACATCATAATCCGGATCACCCGGGCGCGATCCGGAACAACGATCCCCGCTAATTGTTCCACCGACAGCAGATACGCCAGGTTGTTATTGACGCCCGCCAGGTAGTCCACACGATCCGTGTAGGGGATGTACGTGTGCCACGACTGACGTTCACCCATTTTTTCCGCGCCCCGGTGATGAAATCCGATGTCCGGCACCAAATCGACTATGATTTCGTCACTCAATTGCAGCACCAGCCGCAGCACCCCGTGCGTTCCCGGATGTTGCGGGCCCAGGTTCATAAACATGTAATCAAAACCTTCCGCGTGCTCTTGGAGCCCCCAGTCTTGCGGGCGGAACCGCAGCGCTTCCTGTTCGGCATCCTGCTTGGCGTCAGGCAGAACGTACGGCCCCATTTCCGTAGCGCGCGCCGGATGATCTTTCCGGAGCGGGTGGCCCTCCCACGTCGCCGGAGTCAGGAGGCGCCGTAGATGCGGATGCCCATTAAACCGCACCCCGAACATGTCCCACGCCTCGCATTCATACCAGTCCGCCATCGGCCACAGGTCGGTTATCGTGTCCAGCGCCGGCTGATCCCCCTGCAACGGAACCTTCAGGCGAATATCCTCGTTTCGATCAAATGACAATAAATCGTAGACAATCGTGAAGTCGCTCCTCGGGCAGCCGTTCCGTACAGCCCTGACCCGCTCGTCCACACCGAATAGGTCGTAGAGCATCCGGTACGGTTGTTCGATATCCCGCTTGAGGTACCCCAGCATTTCCTTGACGTGATCCGGCGATACCCATAACGTCGCAACCCCATCCTGCGTGGCCTGTTCAGCCAGAATCGCCGCACCAAACCGTTCCTTCAATCTCTCAACAAGGGTCGTTTGCATCGCAGCTACACTTGGTCCGGCGGACGCAGTTCCGTCATTTTCTGCCGTTCCGGCCGCTTCAAGTCCCGTTGGGAAGGCTGCGGCGGCTTAACAATGCCTTGAGGCCCCACCACCCAGCTCAACGGCCGTTTCTCTTTTCCGACCGCCTGCCGCAATAGCAACAGACCGCACATGAAAGCATCGGGCGACGGCGGGCAGCCTTGCACGTATACGTCCACCGGCAGAAACTTGTCCACGCCCTGGACGACACTGTAGATGTCGTACATGCCGCCCGAGTTGGCGCACGAACCCATCGAGATCACCCATCGCGGCTCCATCATCTGTTCGTACAGCCGCTTGATGATCGGTGCCATCTTCATGAACACGGTGCCCGCAACTACCATCAGGTCCGCTTCGCGCGGCGTACCTCGGATGACCTCTGCGCCAAACCGGGAAATGTCATATCGGCTCGTGATGCTCGTCGCCATTTCGACATAACAGCACGACAAACCAAAATTGAACGGCCATATCGAATTCTTCCGCCCCCACGCGATTACGTCCTGGAGGCGCAACAACAGAAAATTGCCCGCGGGATCTCCGGCAACAGATCCATCTGCCCGTTGCCCCGCGTTGATCTTTGTCTGCCGCGCCATCGCCTACCGTCCCTCCAGGGCGCCGACACGCCACAGGTATACGAGCGCCGCCGCCATCATCACGATAAACACGCACGCCCCAACGTATCCGGTCCAGCCCACTTGACGCACCACCGCCGCCCACGCAAACAGGAAAACCGACTCCAGGTCGAAAATGACGAACAACATCGCCACCAGGTAGAAATTCGCCGGCACCCCCACCCGCGCACTGCCCGTCGTGACTATGCCCGATTCAAACGGCGCACCCGTCGCCCGTTCCCAGTGGCGGCTCCCCAGGACGTAAGACACCCCCACCATTCCCGCAACAAGCACGATCACACAACCAAAATAAACGAAGAACGGCCAGAATACGGCGATCTCTACAGTTGCAGGCATTCGTGCTCTTCCTCCTTAAGAACAGCGGATCCACCCACTCAGCCGTTTCAGCCGCCGTTTCGTGCTCGCCTTCCCAATCGTAATCTTTAACCATTTAGATGTAGACACTTATTCGCCCACCGTTGGCCTTACCACAAGGACTATTCCCGGCAGGCGCCAAAAGGAGACGGCCGCTTCGTAACTTCTCGTTGTCGCCCGGCCCGTCGGGCTCTGGAATGACTGGCAATGAAAAAGGCGTTCTTCAAAAGGAACCTATTGAAAGGTTGACGGATTTGGGGCAACAGGGAAAATGCCTTGAAATCCGGGAAAATGTTGCCCAAGGCTTGGCAACAGGCGCCCAACAACAGAGGATGGAATATTGCCGTGGCCGCTTCAGCTTTTCCAGACACCCGCATAGCACATGGCCCGCTTGACGCCGAGGACCTCCGCAAGATTGACGCCTATTGGCGTGCCTGCCTCTATTTATGTGTGGGCATGATCTTCTTGAAAGACAACCCGCTGCTCCGGGAGCCGTTGCGGATTGAACATGTCAAGAAACGCCTTTTGGGCCATTGGGGTTCTGACCCCGGGCAGACGTTTGTGTGGGTGCATCTGAACCGCCTGATCAAAAAACACGACCTCAACATGATCTACGTGTCCGGGCCCGGTCATGGCGCTCCAGCCGTCCTCGCCAACGCCTATCTGGAGGGGACCTACTCGGAGGTGTACCCCGATAAGAGCGAAGATGAAGAGGGCCTGCGAAAGTTCTTTAAGCAGTTCTCGTTTCCGGGGGGCATCGGCAGCCATTGCACGCCCGAAACACCCGGGTCAATCAATGAAGGCGGGGAGCTCGGCTACAGCCTCTCGCACGGGTTTGGCGCGGCCTTTGACTACCCCGACCTGCTCGTGGCCGTCGTTGTCGGAGACGGCGAGGCCGAGACCGGCCCCCTCGCCGCCAGTTGGCATTCCAACAAGTTTCTCAACCCGGCACGAGACGGAGCCGTCCTGCCTATCCTCCACCTCAACGGCTACAAAATCGCTAACCCCACCGTCCTGGGGCGAATCAGCAGGCCACAACTCGAAAGCCTGTTCGCCGGATATGGGTACAAGCCGCATTTTGTCGAAGGCAGCGACCCCGAGGCCATGCATCAACTAATGGCCGAAACATTGGAAACCGTCCTGGCTGAAATCAACGAAATACAGCAGCAAGCCCGGGCCGGAACCCGCAATGAACTCCCCGTTTGGCCCATGATTATCTTGCGCTCGCCCAAAGGGTGGACAGGTCCCAAAGAGGTGGACGGGCATAAGGTCGAAGACTTCTGGCGCTCGCATCAGGTGCCTTTGCAGGTCCACGATAATCCGGCCCACCTGCGCCTGCTCGAAGATTGGATGCGAAGCTACAAGCCCGACGATCTGTTCGACGAGAAGGGCCGGTTGATCCCGGAGTTGCGCGAATTGCCCCCTGAAGGCCCACGCCGCATGAGCGCCAACCCCGTCACCAACGCAGGCGGCAGGCCTGGCGCGTTTCACCTGCCCGATTTCCAAAACTACGCGGTTGATGTCGGCGAACCGGGCATCGTCATGGCGGAGAACACAGCCGTTCTAGCCGAACTCCTGCGCGACGTGATGCGCAACAACATGTCTAGTTTCCGAATCTTCAGCCCCGACGAGTTTGCATCCAACCGGCTCACCGCTGTCTACGAAGCTACAAAAAAGACTTGGATGGAAGAAATAAAACCGGAAGATGCCGATGGCACCGAATTGGCGCCCGACGGCCGCGTTATGGAGATCCTAAGTGAGCACACCCTCGAGGGTTGGCTGGAAGGCTACCTGCTGACGGGACGCCATGGCCTTTTGGCCTCCTATGAAGCGTTCGTCCACGTCATTGACTCGATGTTCAATCAGCACGCCAAATGGTTGGAAAAGAGCCGGGACGTCTCGTGGCGGGCGCCGGTCCCGTCGCTCAACATCCTTGTTACGTCGCTCGTGTGGCGCCAAGACCACAACGGGTTCAGCCACCAGGATCCCGGGTTCCTGGACTTGGTCACTAACAAGAGCGCCAAAGTCACCCGCATCTACCTGCCGCCCGATGCCAACTGCCTGCTGTCCGTCGCCGACCACTGCCTGCGCAGCACCGACTACGTCAACGTCATCGTGTCGGACAAGCAGCCTCACCTCCAATATCTCAACATGGAACAAGCCATTCAGCATTGCGCAAAAGGAATTGGCATCTGGGATTGGGCCAGCACCGACGACGGCATGGAGCCGGATGTCGTGCTCGCCTGTGCAGGAGATATTCCCACCATGGAGAGCCTGGCGGCCGTAGCCTTGCTGCGGGAACATTTCCCGGACCTTAAAATGCGGTTTGTCAATGTCGTTGACCTGTTCAAGCTGGAACCCGAGCGCGAACACGCCCACGGTCTGTCCGACGCTGATTTTGACAGCCTGTTCACGTTGGACAAACCCATCATCTTCAACTTCCACGGGTATCCGTGGCTCATCCACAAACTGGCGTACCGCCGCAACAACCACCGCAATCTGCACGTGCGCGGTTACAAGGAACAGGGGAATATCGATACGCCGCTGGCCTTGGCCATTAAAAACCAAATCGACCGGTTCGACATCGCTATCGACGTCATTGACCGCGTTCCAAAACTCCAGTCGGCGGGCGCCCATGTCAAGGAATGGTTGAAGGACCAGCTTATCGAGAACGTGGCCTACGCCCACGAGCAGGGTGTCGACAAACAGGAAATTACACAGTGGAAATGGCGGCAGCCGGCTAAAGGAGATTGAAGATGGCCGATACCAGACGCATTCTCGTCGTGGACGTGGGCGGCACCCACGTTAAACTCCTGGCGTCTGGTGAAAACACGCCCCGCAGGTTCGATTCGGGGATCGAGATGACGCCGCAGGATATGGTCGATGGCGTTATCAAGGCCGCCGAAGGCTGGGAATTCGACGTCGTCTCGATCGGCTATCCGGGGCCTGTCCTCCATGGACATCCCGTGGCCGAGCCTCACAACCTCGGCAAGGGATGGGTGGGGTTTGACTTCGAAAAAGCATTCGGGCGGCCGGTCAAACTCGTCAATGACGCCGCCATGCAGGCGCTGGGCAGTTACGACGGCGGCAGAATGCTGTTCCTGGGCCTGGGCACTGGC
>JAPLKX010000192.1 GCA_026387845.1 Candidatus Hydrogenedentota bacterium
GTGGGCAGGCTTCCCCGAAGGGGAAAAATGTGAGTAGCCGGAGGTGACCGTAGGAAACCTCCGGCGTGGGCAGGCTTCCCCGAAGGGGAAAAATGTGAGTAGCCGGAGGTGACCGTAGGAAACCTCCGGTTAGCAATGCCACCACGACTACAACCCTAAAAGGGTTGAATTTTTAAAGGCTTTATTCAACCCCTGGCCGGGGTTGTGGCTGCAGGATTCAGTTCCGGAGGCTCCCGTCGGTCGCCTCCGGCTATTCACATTGAACGCCTTCGGCGTTGGTGACAGGCCTGTCTGCCGATAGCATAGATTTCATGTCAAGTAAACTGGGGAGCACTGGGTCCCCGGCAGTTGTGGGGGCGTCCCAACCAGTGCTCCTGTGGTATGATCTGCCGATGGAAAGTAAGAATTCCCATCTTCTTCTGCTTCTCGCGTTGAGCGCCGTCCTGTTCTTCGTCAGCACCTGGGCTTACGACCTTTGGCCGGCGGATGAACCCCGCTTTGGGCAGGTCGCCCGCGAAATGATGAGTTCCGGCGACTACCTCGTCCCCCACATCAACGGCCAGCCCTACAATGAAAAACCGCCGCTCCTGTTCTGGCTGATCGCCGCGGTCTCGGCCCCGTTCGGTGACGTGACGGAGTTCTCCGCGCGGGCGCCATCGGGGCTTGCGGCGCTGGTGACGGTGCTGCTGACGTCCCTGCTGGCGGCGAGGCTGTACGGGGCGCGGGTGGGGCTGTGGTCGGGGTTGATCCTCGCGACTACGTCCTTTTTCTGGGTCGAGGCGCGCTGGGTGCGTACCGACATGCTGCTCACGGCCTGGATGACCGCCTCCCTCTACGTGTTCTGGCGGTGGCACGAAACGCGCCGGCCCCTGTTCCTCTTCGCCTTCTACCTGCTGATTGCGGGCGGCCTGCTTACGAAAGGCCCGCCGGCGCTCGTGTTTCCCGCCCTGCTTATCGCGTCCTTCTATTGGAAGCAGCGGGCCGACCGGCGCCGGCTGCACTGGCTCGTTGGCTTTGTCGCCGCGTGCGCCGTCGTCCTCGCGTGGTTCATACCGGCGCGGATGGCCATATCAGGGGGCGGCGCCGTCGATAATCAGATCGGCTCGGAGGCGCTGCGCCAGATCGTCGGCCGGCTGTTTCTGGGCGTAAGCCACATGCAGCCCCCGTGGTACTACGCGATCAACCTGCCAGTTTTCCTCCTGCCGTGGGCGTTGTTCCTCCCGTGGTCGCTGACGTGGGCATGGAAACGGCGCCGCGAAGACGACAAAATGCGCCTGCTGCTGGCGTGGATTGTGCCCGCCTTCATATTCTTCTCGCTCGCCCTCGGGAAACGAGGCACGTACGTCCTGCCGCTGTTTCCGGCGCTCGCAATTCTCGAAGCCCGGGCGGTGCTCGACCTGATGGACAGCCCCCGGGCCGTCTGGCGCAGGCGGACCGCTTACGCCTGGGCCGGGTTGCTGATCGCGCTGGGGTTGGCGCCCGCCGTTCTGCTCTTTACCGAATACGGCGACGCCGTCAAGCCCGCGATGCTCGCCTTCAGCGGATGCGCCGTGATCTCCGGCGTTTGGGTGATTGCCCGCGCGCGAAAGACCGGAGGCGCGTCGTTGCACACGCAGATGGCTGGGCAATTCGCCGTGCTGGCCGTACTGGCCGCGGCCACCATCATGCCCGCCATGAACGCGTACCAGGGCGCAAGCACGATTTGCGCCCCGCTGGCACGGCTCTCAGAGTCAGGCATCGACTACAGGCTCTACACGCTCGGGTTCAGCCGCGAGGAGTACATCTTCTACTCCCGCCACTTCCACACGCCCGTCCTCACCGACATCATCCCCGTCAAGACACCCCACGAAATCGACCTCGTCGATATGGCGAAACAGCAGCGGACACTGAGAAAAAACGTGGCCAAAGCCGTCGCCGCCGTCCCCGTCGCAGACCTCGAATCGCCCGCCCCGGCCGAAATCGACACATTGCGCTCCGCCGTCCACGAAGCCGTCGCGAAATCCGACGTCAACCCCGAACTCGCCGGCGCGTTCGAGCAGGCGCTGGGAAAAACCGTGACGGACTTTGCCCACGAGTTCGAGCACCCAGATCCCGCCTTCATGTTCATCATGCAGGAAGACCTCAAATGGCTCCTGCCCCTCTACCCCCAATTCGCTGCCTACACGGTTGTCGACCAGCGGCCCGTCGGCCGGCGAAACATGATGCTCCTCGCCAACACCACCGGCGCCGCCCTCCTTTAATTGCGGATTTGGGATTGTGGATTTGCCATCGAGCCTTTGGGTGCAACGCAGATGTGCACAATTCCCAACAAAGATTGGCAACAACAACTCTTCGCTGAAAAACCGCAATCCGCAATCGTCAGTGGATTTCGACGCCCGCCTTGGCGAGTGCCCTGCGCAGGTCATCCGGCGTGAATGGTTTCTGGAGGCAGAGGAGCGCGCCAAGCTCGACAACCCGCTGGGCGACTTCCCCCTCATAATAGCCGGTCATCGCGATGATTTTGGTGCCGGCATGTTGCGGGTCCGATTTGATCCGGCGGGTGACCTCGAACCCGTCCATGCCGGGCAGGCGCAGGTCAAGGAAAACAATATCCGGCTTGAATGTCGCGACAAGGTGCCCCGCGTCAAATCCGTCCATGGCAACTTCTATCTCGAAACCCGTCTGCGAACGTTCCAAGAACCGCCGGATCACCGATACCACCGCCTTCTCATCATCAACTATCAGGATCTTCACGTCGGACGTGCCAAGATCCTCGTGGATAGGGATCTCGTTCTCCTGAAGAAACTTCAGCAGATCCTCCCGCCTGATCCGGCGGTGGCCACCCGGCGTCTTGAACACCCGTATCCGGCCGGCCTCGGCCCATTTGCGGATAGTGTCGGCGGTGACGTGGCAATACTTCGCTACTTCCGAAGTACTAAACGACTGTTTTGTCTCCATCTCCTCAAATCCCGAAAATCACGGTTTTACTGCGGGTTTTACAGGCTCAGCCCGACTCTGCACTACCGACGCCGGGCCAATTCGCTCTTGACCAGATCCGGCCCCGCGCCTGCCGCAGGCGTCGTTGCAAGTGGAGCTGGAGCGGGGAATCGAACCCCGGACCCCGTCATTACGAGTGACGTGCTCTACCTGCTGAGCTACTCCAGCAAAAAAATGGTGCCAAGGGGCAGAATCGAACTGCCGACACGCGGATTTTCAGTCCGCTGCTCTACCAACTGAGCTACCTCGGCACGGTCATTTAAGGATAAAACATTCAGGGGCCAATGTCAAGTTTTTCCACTTTTTTTATGAAGCCGGGGCCGCATACCGCGCAATTAATTGTTGAATCTGCAAAAAGCCTGTTAGGCCGCGCGACAGTTTGTGATGATACCTTGCGTCTTGCGGTGCCATTTCCCAACGGAGTCCGCGCTGGTCCAAATCGGAATTGGGAGCTACGATTACTTTTCCGTGCGTTCGGTCTCCCACAGGAGGTAGGGGTATGAATTGCCCTCGTCAATACCCCATACGTCTGTGAAGTCCCAGCCCACGAATGTTTCGGCGGTCATCATCTCAGGGGTTGATCTCGGCTCTCCTCCATCGGAGTAGTCCGTTCCGCTGGACATCCAGTCCCAGTAGCTGGAGGTTACGTTAACCCAGAAGTAATAATAGGGGTCCGTGGCCCAGCCAATCAACCCTCCCGCGCCGTTCGTGCCGGCAACAGCGCCCGCCGAATAGCACCCGTTTACCCAGGCGCCCATGCCGGCTCCCAGAAAACCGCCCACGACGGAATAGCCGGTGACGGGCCCTGTAGCGTAACAGGCGTCCATGACGCCGTTGTATGAGCAGAAGCCGGTGAACCCGCCCACAAACTCTACGCCATATACCGCCCCGGTGGACGAGCATTCGGATATGTTGCCGGCGTTGCCCCCGCAAAAACCGCCAACGCAGAAGGACGCGTAGGGGTATCCGATTACGGTCACTGCGGACCGGCAACGTTGGATACTCCCATAGCCTAACCCGAAGTAATCGACTTCTTCGGCGCCGTTGGCGTGAACTACCCCGCCCAACCGCTCACCCATTACCATGCCGGAGGTCGAGCAGTCGCTTATAGTGCCCAGATTGGCGCCGGCAAGGACGCCGGCCCATTTGCCGGTGACCGATGCGTCCACGAGCGTGAGGTTGGCAACCGAGCCTTCAACGCCGACGATACGGAACAGGCCGACCTGTTGTTCGGACGGCCGATTAATAAACAGCCCGGAGATACTGTGCCCTTGGCCGTCGAAGTTGCCTTCGAACGGCCGGTAAACGTCGCCGATTGGGCGGAACCCGGCCCCGCCGTCCCAACTGGCGGTTTCGGAGCCGTCAATATCGTCCATCATCACATAGTCCCAATACACGGGGTAGAGGCGGTCTTCCCCGACCCGTTGCAGGTCCTCGATGGTTGTTATTTCGATCGGCCGGGGCAGGAACAAGGCCTCCACCGAGATCGGGCTGTGCATTACCAAGTACAGTGTATCCTCTTTCGGGATTTCCCCTTGGAACGGTTCAAGAATCCTCCAGCCCGCCAGGACATGGCCCGCCTCCGACGAATCCGCCTGGAGCCTCACCAACGTCCAGGCCAAGTACTGGTCTTCCGCCGGAACCGCTTCGACCGTCCCATTCACCGCGGAGATTTCAAGTGGGTAGCTCGTTTCCGCGTCCTCCGACCCGGTCAAATGAGGGACCGTCAGCCCGTCGGTTTGACTCCAGTCGGGCCAGCCGTCGGCGCTGGCATAGTCCCACCCGGCGGCTTCGAATGTATCGCTATCCAGCAGTTCTTCAATGCTTAGTCCGGTGCCGGCGGCCGATTCGGTCTGGCCACTCGTCTCAATGCACCAAAAACAACCCGTTACCCCCCCTGCATTCTCTGCCACCAGGCCCCCCACAACGCCCGCCGATTTGACCCGGCCAACCGAATAGCCGCGTTGTAGATTACCGACGTTTTCGCCCACCAAACCCCCGCAACGATCCAAGCCGCTCACGGGTCCCGTGGAAAACGTGTCGTAGACTAAACCTTCGTTTCGGCCCAAAAGCCCACCGCAAGGCCCGTAACCTCCAAACACCGGCCCCACGTTGCCGCAGGATTCGACTGAGCCCGCATTCCAACCGGCCAGCCCCCCCACGTACGCGTAGCCACTGGACGAATAAACCGGGCCCAGGTTGCCGCTGTTATACAACTCTCCCCAATTCTGGCCGACCACCCCGCCGGCGCCATCGTAACCGCCCACCACTTCGCACTTGGAGCGGCAATCGGCTACAGTTCCTCCGTTTTCGGCCACGATACCGCCCGCTCCGTACGTGCCTTCGACGGTCCCTTCCGCCGTGCAGTCGGTGACGTAACCATAGTCATTTTCGACCGTAATCCCGCCCGCACGCCGTCCCTGGATGTTGCCCGAGAAGCGGCATTGACTGATCTGGCCGCCTTCGTTGCCGCCGCAGATGCCCCCGCCGTAATACACATCGCCCTGAATCCGACCTTCGAACACGCACTCGTTGATGGCGCCGTCATAATTAGCCGCGACGATTCCACCGGCGTCGCTGTCCACCGTCAATGTACCCTCGACCGTGCATTTGGAGATTATGCCGAGGTTGATCAGCGCGATGGGGCCGGCTCCGGCAGGCGCCGTCAAGGAAGTCGCAGTTAGATGCAGGTCTGAGACGGACCCGTCATAGAAAATAACCATAAAAAGGCCGCCGTACAATGTGCCCCCTGTCGTGAGGCCGGAAATGGTGTGGCCGCGGCCATCAAAGCTGCCCCGGAAGGGAACCCAATCGTAATCAGAGGTCTGCCAGCCGATCGGGATAAACCCGGTCCCATTGTTCCAGGTTGCAGTTACCGAAGCGTCTAAGTCTTTTCCGAGCGCGTAGGGGGCATCCATGGGATACGCAGGATCGTCCCCGATTTGCTGGAGCTCCTCGATGCTGTAGATGACAATCGCGTCTGAAGCCACATCGAGATCAACCGGATCGCCTGCAAACGCATCCCTGCCCCCCGCGGGCCGCTGCTCAAGCACCTCGCCCACCGGTCGGTCAGGCATGTAGACTTCGCGCACTTCCCCAACCAGGAGTTCGGCGGCGATGATGGCCGATTCGGCATCCGGCCGCATCAGGCCGGTCACGTCCGGCACGTGTACGGGCTTCGGGCCGAGCGAAACCTTCATTGCGACATGGCTGCCGACGACCACCCGTGTGCCCGCGGCCGGGTCCTGTTCAATAACGCACCCAGCGGTGACGGTGCGGTTGTACTCCATGGTAACGGTTCCTGTTGTCAGTTCGGCTGAAGCCAGCGCCGACTCCACGTCGGCCTGCGTCATCCCCGCCAGGTCCGGCACAGACCTGAACTGGGTGCCTCTTGATATGACGAATGCGACCGCATCGCCATGGTGAAGAACTGTGCCGGGCACGGGGTTCTGCGATACTACGTGACCGGCTGGCAGGGACTCGCTGTACTC
>JAPLKX010000475.1 GCA_026387845.1 Candidatus Hydrogenedentota bacterium
GCGAAGTGGGCCGGGGCTACCTGCGTGTTGAACCCGCGGTAATGCTGGCTGAGGTTGTACACGCCCTGGACCTCCGCGCACACCCGCGTGCACCTCCCGCACAATATGCATTTGTCCCCGTTGCGGATCACCGCCCGGCTCGACGCCTCCAGTGGGACGTGTTTGCGCCGGCCTTCCCAGAGCCGCTCACGGACACCCATCGCGTACGCCAGGTTCTGCAACTCGCAATTCGAGTCGCGCTCGCACGTCTGGCATTCCTTCGGGTGATTGTCGAGGATGAGCTCGACAATGTCGCGCCGCGCCTGACGGATGTCCGGCGACGCCGTCTGCACAACCATCCCCGGCTGCACCGGCGTGCTGCACGACGCCGCAAACGCATCTGTACCTCTCACCGCGACGATGCACACCCGGCACGCGCCCGCAAGGCTGAGGTCGGGGTGGTAGCACAGGCGCGGCACGTGCACGCCGATCGTTTCCGCGGCTTCCATGATGGACGTGCCCGCTGGAACCGTTACTTCCCGGTCGTCTATTGTGAGCGTTATCAGTTTCGCTTCGTTCATGGCTAAGTCCTGTCGACGGCGCCGAACCGGCACACTTCAAAGCACGCCCCGCACTTGATGCACCGGTCCTGGTCAATCACGTGCGGCTCCCGCCGGATCCCCGAGATGCACGCCACCGGGCACTTCCGCGCGCAGGCCGTGCAGCCCGTGCATTTCTCCGGGTTGATCTCGTAACGGACGAGCGCCGTGCATTTCCGCGCCGGGCACCGTTTCTCGATCACGTGCGCCTCGTACTCGTCTCGGTAGTGGGTGAGCGTGCTCAGCACGGGGTTGGGCGCAGCCTTGCCAAGCCCGCACAACGACGACCGTTTCACGAGCCGCGCCAAACGTTCCAGCTTCTCGAGGTCTTCGAGCGTGCCCGAGCCCGACGTGATCCGCTCGAGTATCTCGAGCATCCGCGTCGTCCCTTCACGGCATGGCGTGCATTTGCCGCACGATTCGTCCTGCGAGAACGTGATGAAAAATTTTGCGATATCGACCATGCAAGTGTCTTCATCCAGAACGATCATGCCGCCGCTGCCCATGATCGACCCGGCTTGCGTCAGCGTGTCGAAATCGATCGGCGTGTCCATCCATTTTTCCGGGATGCACCCGCCCGCCGGGCCGCCCGTCTGGATGGCCTTCAGTTTTTTGCCCGCCGCCACCCCGCCCCCGATGTCGTTTACAACCTCGCGTAAAGTGGTGCCCATCGGGACTTCGACAAGGCCCGTATGACGCACTTTTCCCGCAAGCGCGAAAACTTTCGTGCCGCCGCTCTTGTCGCTTCCAATCCGGCTGAACCAGTCCGCGCCGTAGTTGATGATTGCGGGCACGTTGGCGAGCGTCTCGACATTGTTGATAACAGTAGGTTTTCCCCAGAGGCCGCGTTCCGTCGGGAACGGCGGGCGGATTCTGGGCTGGCCACGCTCGCCTTCAATCGAGTGGATGAGCGCGGTTTCTTCCCCGCAAACGAACGCGCCCGCTCCGAGCCGGATCTCGAGGTCGAAATCGAACCCCGATCCCAATATGTCCTTGCCCAACAGGCCCCACTGACGGCTCGTGTCGATCGCGTGCTGGACCCGCTTGATCGCCAGCGGGTATTCCGCACGGACGTAATAGAACCCCCGCGATGCCCCGATCGCATACCCCGCGATCAGCATGCCCTCCAGCACGCTAAACGGGTCCGACTCAAGCATGCTCCGGTCCATGAACGCGCCGGGGTCGCCCTCGTCGGCGTTGCAGATGATGAACCGCTCCGTCTCGGGGTTCTTGATCGCGTGCGCCCATTTCGCCCCCGTCGGGAATCCCCCGCCGCCCCGCCCGCGCAGGCGCGACCTCGTGATTTCGTTAACCACGAAATCGGGCTCGCCGCGCGCCAGGACTTTCGCCAGCGCCGCAAACCCCATGTAGTTGAGATACTCTTCGATGCTCTCGGGATCGACTACGCCGCAGTTGCGCAGCGCGATACGGTTTTGTTTGCTGAAAAACGCCACGTCCCCGTAGACGTCAAAGAAACGACGCCAGAGCAGTTCCTCGCTCACGCGCAGCGCTTCCACGACCCGCCCACCGAGGATGTGTTCGCGGACAATCGACTCCACGTCCTTTTCGCCCCGCACAAAATACAGGATGTTTTCCGGCAGAAGCAGAATATGGCTGTAGATGCCTTCGACCTTGTGCTGGCAGGCCCCTAGGCACGCCACCTCCGAAAACCGGACTTCGTCCGCCGCCATCCCAGCCTCCGCCAGCTTCCTCGAGAAAACTTCCGGCCAGTCAATCGAGTAGGTCGGGCAGCATCGTTCGTTGGCGCAGAACAGGATTTCGTGGCGGGCGAGCTTTTCAAACGGGCCATCCAGTACGTGCTGCAGTACGGGCTCCCCGTTCAGGACATGCGATGTGAAAATCTTGTGGACAATGTCCCGGTCCACCCGCTCGTACTTCACCGGAATGTGATTCGGCGCGAAGATGCCCACGATCGGTTCCCGGCTGCAACGACCGGTGCAACCCGTCTTCCGAAGCACAATATCGGTCCGGCCGGACGCCGCGATGTGCTTGCGCAACTCGTCGTAAACGGCCAGCGACCCGGCGGCATGTTCGCACGTGGCAGAACCCACCTGGATAAACGTATGCGTGCCTTCGCCGGGACGTTGCGCGCCGGCTCGGGCACGGGCAATGACCCCTTCAAACTTCTCAAAAACAGGGTTTGTCGCACTCATCAGAGAACCTCGGTTCGAAGGCGGATGGTATATAAACCTCCCCGCCCAGATCAATGATCTTTGTATAACGATCCTGAGGCCGCAAATTGGGGCAGGATTCGTCATTTTTTTTGCGAGAAATTGCACAAACAGCCGCGCCCAGCCCGGCCGTCCTAATCACCAATCGGCCGCTATTGCAGGCCCTCGATCAGTCCCGCGATTTTCGCACGGGCGTCCTGTATCCTGCGCCATCTCTTCAAAGCCACGGCACGGTCGCCCGCAGCGCCTAGCGAGCCGGGGACCGTCCCGTCCTGGTCGCGGCCGCAGAAGTCGGCGATCTTGTCCGCGTCCTGCCCGAGAAGCCGGCAGGCTTCGGCCACGGTTTCCGGTGCACGCCCGTCTCGTTCGGCTTTATCGGCGGCGTCGCGGAGCACACTCAGCATCGAGTAGTCTTCGACACCGTCCCGGATCGCTTCCCACCGCTTGCTGGGTACCACGCCGTTCCCCTGATAGATTAGCAGGTATTCCCGGTCCGCCCGGTACCACGGGTCATCCTGCGAAGTGCAGTACGACCAGAACCCGATGCCCGTCAGCCCGTGATGCCACACCAGCCACGCCTGCGCCCGGTAGTAACCCAGCGGCGACTGGTGCTTCGCGTTGTCGTCGCACTCGTATGTCCAGACCTGCGCACCCGTCGATTTGATGAACTCCAGCTTGTCCGCGTTGTGTTTGATCAGGTACCCGTTGCGGTTGGGGCACCAGATATCCACGTACGGCGCCATTGCCTTCAGTTCTTCCATCGTGCAGCTACCGACGGGATCGGTGTACATCCGGATTTTCGGATCCGCTTCACGCGCCAGCTTGCCCATGGCAATGTAAACATCGGAGAGGCCGGGGCTGAGACCCGGTTCGTCCACCGGGTACAGCGCAAATCCGTCGTAACCCACTCCCAGTTCGGCGAGGTGGGCCACCCACGCCCGAAGGTACTGAACGTGCGCCTTGTTCCAGCCGTCCGACGATTGCGCCGCCCCTTTCAGCGCGCCCTGGTAGCCGCAAAACAGGATCATCCCATGCGGCCCATACCGTTTCACATAGTCGTCATGCTCGGCAAAGTCGATTGCGCCGGCGAGGTTGCCGGCCTCGTCACACGTCGCCTGCGGGAACTGCGTCCCAACGAACACGTTTGTCCCGTGGCCGGCCTGGTCTGCGAGGGCCGCGTCAGGGATGTCTTTAAGGACGGAAGTGTGGACATAGCCCCAGTGGCACAGGCGGAGAGGCTGCTTCTCGGGAAGCCTGGCTTTGTAGACCTCAACGGAGAAGGGGGGTGCGGTTTCGACGGACTCGACGTCGAGCGTCCGGAAGCGGATCGAACCTTCCCACTTGCCCGGCTCGAGCCCGGCCGTGTCGATCGTGAGCCAGACTTGGCGGCCGTCCCACGGCGGCACCGTGATCGTCCGTGCTTCGTTGAGGAGCGGCAGCGCGTCCCAGGACTGGTTGAGCATCTGGGTTGGGACGGGGAGAACTTCGCGGATGGTAACGGCCTGTTTTTCGGTGTTGCCGTTCTTGAGCGGCGGCACGTCCACCCGGCAGACGCGGGCGGTGTCGGAGAAGTTGACCAGGTTAATTGCGGCGGATTCGGTTTCGCCGCCAAACGCCTTGATTTCCCAAGCCATCGCGGGGCTGTCCTGCATAGGGGTGAAGGGTTCCCAAGGGTTGACACAAAACGCGCCCAGAGTGGTTCCTTTTTCGGCGGCCGCGCCCGTCATTTTGGCCATAGATATGCCTGCGTCGCGCAGTTCGGCGAATTGGCCCGCAAGGGCCGTGCGCTCGCCGCTGGTCATCGCGCTGGCCAGCCCGGCCCGCTCCTTGAGTCCGGGCAGAAGCGCCTGGATGCGGTAGACGAGATTCTCGGGAGTCAGTTTCGATTCGAGTTTGGGAAGCGTATCGCGGATTTGGCCGGCGAGCCTCTCGATATCCGCGATTTCCTTCATAAAGGGCGCAACGTAGATCTCTTGCCGCCGTTCGGCCACGGGCGCGCCACCTTCGGAAACGATGCAGACGAAGCTGACCGCGGAAGGCGCCGCCCCGTCGAGTGTGTAGAGGAGGGTCTCTTCGATTTTGGCTTGGCTGGACGCGAGGTTAGTGCCGGAAAACTTCACCCCGTCGCGCAGAACCCCAAGTTCCACGTCGAGCGGCCGCGATTCAGGATTGCTGATCGAAACCGCAAAGCGATTTGACCCAACGTACAAATCCCCGCACTCAAATTTCGGGATGGTGATCTCAGGTTTGTCTTGAGCGGGCACTGGCGAGCCCGTGCGCGCCGCATTAAGCCGGAACTCCGGAACCAGCACCACCGCGGCCGGTTTCTGCTGTGGCCATTGGAACGCCAGAAGTTTCCCGCTGGTAACCGGCAGGACGACCGAAAGCCGGCCGTCGCCTGCAAAATCAACTACCGTGGGCGTCGCGTTGGCTTCCCCATCAAGCGGGATGGTTTCTTTAATCAGGCCTTTCGGATCAAAGACGTAGAGCTTCTTGCTGTATCCGGCGAGCAGAATTTCTACGACGCCGTCTCCGTCGATGTCGGCAATCCCTGGATTGCGTCTGACACGCTGCTCGACATCCGCCTCCCATTTAAGACCCCCATCCGGAGACAGACACACAAATTTTCCCCCGAGATCGGCAACAAATATCTCAGTGGACCCGTCGCTGTCGACGTCCGCGGCCGCCATGGCACAATCCACCTCACGCCGCATCGGGTACGTCCACAGGATCTTTCCGTCCATATTGACGGCCGCGATGGCGTTGCCGATCCCAACCAGAATTTCCGACCGCCCGTCGTTGCCAATAAAGTCGGCCGCGAGCGGCGTCGAGCCTTCCGCGCCTTCTTTGGGGAGCCGCCAGAGTTCTTTACCGTCGTGCGAGAGGCACAGGAGCGGCGTGTCCATGCAGCCGGCAAGAATTTCGGAAAAACCGTCCCCATTGATGTCGGCCACAGCAGGGTAGGTGCTGAAAATCCCCGGATGGTTGTGCGACCACACGGGCTTCCCGTCGCCCGAGAGGCACGTCATCGTTTCCAGCGAATCGGCTGCGACAAGTTCCACCGCATTGTTTCGCTCGAGATCGGCCGCGGCAAACCCCGCCCGGCCCCAATCAACCAGCCCAGGGAGGTTCGTTTGCCACAGGACGCCCCCGCTGTCCCCTTCAAGGCACCACACCGCGCCCGAGTTCGCCAGGACGACCACCTCGAGTCCGGGCCCGCCCGTCACATCCGCCAGCGTCGGCGGTACCGAAAACCTGTCGTGCGTGTCGTACCGCCAGATTTCCACCGCGCTGCCGTCCAAAGCAAGCACCGAGCCCGCCGTGGTGACAACGACCAACTCATTGCGCCCGTCGCCGTTGATGTCTCCCGAGGCCGGCGAACAGTCGATAAAGCCCCCCGCGCACGTGTAGGTCCACAAGGGGGTTGAGGCGGCCGGGGCGCCCGCCGCTGGCAAGATCACACATAAAACTACATAGAACGCAAGTGCGCCGTGGTGCATGGCATAAGCTCCTTAGTGGCCCGGTCTGTCACGCCTATACTAAAAGGAGTGGGCGCACCATGCAACCTCTTGCCGCCGGCGCTCGACCTTGTCTCCCGCTTCGGCCCCCTTATGAGACCGGAACTTCTTCCTTCAGGCGGCTGACAAGAGACGCCAGGAGCTCTTCTCGTTGCTGGAGTTTCTCGCGCCATTCTGGGTTCCGCGTACGGCGGACCTCGATTTTCGTGTCCGAAAAGCTGGTCTCAATCAGCTTGAGGAGTTCTTCGCGCTCCTCCTCCGACAGTTGCAACGTAATCATATTTTCTAAATCTCCAACCGGCCAGGCCGAGTCGGGAACATTCTTTACATAAACTGCTAAACTGCGCCTACTTTAATTATACCTCCTTATTGACATACAAAAATTGACTTGACCGCCCGTCATGTGGTATCGTCCACGGTGTTTTGCATCAGGTGCGCCTATCACCCGGCAGGACTTCATACGCAGTCTTTGCCTTTGTGCAGGGGTGTTAAATAGTCGATGACTAAGATGAAGGTTGGT
>JAPLKX010000049.1 GCA_026387845.1 Candidatus Hydrogenedentota bacterium
GTCGGGTCGTTGCTGGGCACCAGCGTGTCGCTGCGCTCGATCACATGGCCGCGCTGCCGGAAAAACTCCAGGAAACTTGCACGAAGCTCGTCACTTTTCACCGTATTATCTCCGCATGGGGCACTAGTACTCCCCGAAATGTACCAAAAACACGGGCGGGGATGCTACTGGTAGGCAAGGTTGCGGAACAGAGGGACAAAAGCAAAGAATAGGACCGCTATGACGTATAGGACCTATAGGAGGACCTTCGTGATGGGCCGGTTCACGGTTTATGCCTTACTTGGCTTTATTTTCACTGCCACGAGCGTGGGCGCACAAGAGGCGGGTCCGGCCGATGCCGCGCCGGGCGATATGGTGAAGAATTACCTGTTCCGGCTTTCGGACGAGGCGTTTGCGCGGCGGCAGGCGGCGCGGGATGCGCTCGGGACGCCCGAGCAGATCGCGGGGTATCAGGCGGAGATGCACGAGTTCTTCACGGATCAGCTTGGCGGCTTTTGGGAAAAAGGCCCGCTGAACGCGCAGGTCGTCGGCACGGGGGAACGCGACGGGTTCCGCTACGAGAAGGTCATCTATGAAAGCATGCCCGGTTTGCTGATCACGGGCATTGTGTTTTTGCCGCTCGAGGCGGGGCCGTACCCGGGCGTGATCGTGCCGTGCGGACACGACGACGGGGGCAAGGCGTGCGAAGCGTACCAGCGGCTTTGCATTTTGCTGGCCAGAAATGGGATCGCCGCGCTGATCTACGACCCGATCGGGCAGGGTGAGCGGGTGCAAATCTTCGACGAAGACGGCAAGGCCAAGTACAGTTGCACGGTCGAGCACACGGTAGTAGGGACGGCCGCGATACCGCTTGGATGGAACGCGGCGAAGTTCCGGGTGTGGGACGGGATGCGCAGCATCGACTATTTGGCAAGCCGGCCGGACATCGACCCGGAGCGGATCGGATGCACGGGCAACAGCGGCGGCGGCACGCTCACCAGCTACATCATGGCGCTCGACCTGCGCGTGAAATGCGCCGCGCCCAGTTGCTACATCACCAGCCAGCGGCTGTTCTTCCGCAAAGACGGGCCGCAGGACGCCGAGCAAAATATCCACGGCCAGATCGCCAACGGGCAGGATGCCCGCGGGATGGAGCACGCCGATTATGTGATGATGCGGGCGCCGCGGCCGACGCTCCTATGCGCGGCAACGCGTGACTTTTTCAACATCGAGGGGACGTGGGACAGTTTCCGCGACGCCAAACGCCTATACACCAAGCTGGGGTTTCCAGAGCGCGTCAGCCTGGTCGAGGCGGACGAGGAACACGGTTTCACGGCGCCGTTGCGGCAGGGTGCGGCACGGTGGATGCGCCGTTGGCTGTTGGAAAAAGACGATGCGGCGGTCGAGCAGGATGCGGTCGTTCTGACGCTGGATGAGGCGCGATGCACACCGGATGGGCAGGTGGCCAGGATGCCGGGTGCGCGAACGGTTTTTGACGTGATGGCCGAAGAAGAGGCGCGGCTGGGGGCGGGGCGGGCGGAATGGCTCAAGTCGACGCCGCGTGAACAGGTGGTGGCCAAGATACGCGAATTGACCGGTATCCGGGCATTGGCGGATCTGCCGGAGCCTGGCGTGGAGACCGTGAGCGTTGAGGAGCGCGATGGATACCGGGTGGAGAGCCTGGTGTTGAGTCCGGAGGAAGGGATCCGACTTCTGGCGAAATGGTACGTGCCGAAGAAGGCAAAGGGCACGGAACTGCACGTGGGGCCGGAACCGATTGGGGAGCCGTCGCAAGAGGTACTTTCTGCCTTGGCCAATAGTGTGAGCGTAATGGCGCTGGAAGTGCGGGGAACCGGCGCGACGGCGCCCAAGACGCGGCTCGATGGTTTTGACAAGGTGTTCGGCGGGGGGTGGCGCGATTTCTTTACAGCCTACATGCTCGACAAGACTTGCCTGGGCATGCAGGCCGAGGACATGATGGTGTGCGGCCGGTGGTTGTCGGCGAAAACCGGCGGGAAAGTCACGTTGCGTGTTGGCGGAGACGGATTGCAGCCGGCGGGGCTTCATGCGGCAGCGTTGGAGCCGGAGGTTTTTGAGAAATGTAAGCTTGAGAAACCGGCGGAAAGTTGGGCGGAGACGGTGCGGGACCCGGAGCGGCCCGGGGCGTTGCTGAACACGGTTCATGGGGCGCTGCGGTATTACGATATACCTGACCTTGAGAGGCCGTGAGCTAAATGGGGTTATGGGGTTTTAAGGATGAAGGATGAAGGATGAAGATGAAAAACACACCATGGCTGCTACCTGCAGGAGAAGGGCATAAAACAGTCGTAAAGGTCTCAATGGCCTCAATTGTCCCAGTTGTCCCATTTGATCGACAAAGTTACGGCGGTCGGCAGTTCATAACGGCGCCTTCCATTTTTTCCGGGTTTGTGCTATACAAGCGCGTAGTCATCCTGTTCTACATAAAGGCTGGGGGATGCGGCGCATGTTGAGCCGACTGATGACGCGGAAAGAGCAACTGGTGCTGCTGTTCTTTGGCTGCGCGATCGTGGTTGGTGCGGCCGCGTTGTGGTATAGCCGGTCTGGGACGGAGGAAGCGGAGATGGCCGTTGTGGCGGGGCCTGCGCCCGCAACCGCGGCCGTGCCGGCGCCCGAGCCGCTTCCCATCGGCCCGCCGCTGGCATCGCCACCGCAGCAGCAACTGGCCGCGCCGCCGCCGCAGCGGCCGTCGGAATGGGCGCCGGAACCGGAGTTGCCGCGGGCGCCAGAGCCCCCGGCTCTGCTCGGCGTGTCGGCAGCG
Source organism: Candidatus Hydrogenedentota bacterium (assembly GCA_026387845.1). Taxonomy (GTDB): domain Bacteria; phylum Hydrogenedentota; class Hydrogenedentia; order Hydrogenedentales; family SLHB01; genus JAPLKX01. Next base: position 2,780 of record JAPLKX010000049.1, read on the forward strand.
GGCGAGGTGGTACGGCCCGACGTATACATGCTGCCGGAAGGGGCGCGGGTGCGGGATCTTGTGGAAAAGGCGGGCGGAGCGACTGCCCTCGCCGACCTCTCCGACATCAACCTGGCGGCCAGGTTGATTGATGGGTCGACGCTCACGATTCCGGCGCGGCGCCAGCCCGGCAAAAAGACGCTGCCGGCAGCCTATGTGAACCCGCCGCCTTACACGATTTCGGGCTGGCAACCGCCGCCGCAGGAGGCGCCAGCCGAGACGCCGCCCGTTGCAGGCTCGGATGTGCCGGCGGCCGCCGCGTCGGCCGAGGCGCCGCTTGCCCCGGAAAAGACCGGGCTCATTGACCTGAACAGCGCCAGCCAGGACGAGTTGGAAAGCCTGCCTGGGATCGGACCGAAGCTGGCGGCGGAGATCATTGCGTACCGGTCGCGTACGCCGTTTGCGTCCGTAGATGACCTCACGAACGTCAGCGGGATAGGTCCCAAGAAGCTGGAAGGCGTGCGGAATCTGGTTACGGTGCGGTAAACGCCAGCTTCTCAGCCGCGGCATCTCAGCCGCGTCTTCCAACTCGCGCCGCCTCACGCTGACTTACACGGACGAACACAGCGCGGCCAAGGCCGCAACCGAACGCCCCGAAGGTGTCATTCTGAGGAGCGCTGGCCACTGACTATCGTCTCACAACGCCGGCTTGCTCCCAGCGCGACGTGAGAATCCCCCCGGTATTATTGTGGGCGTGGGCAAAGTAGAAGAATGATCAAGACGGCACTGCTGCGACCGAGGGGCGATTCTGCCGACTCCGCCGGACGCCCGCCCAGACGAAAGCCTTACAAAAAAAGATCGAGGTCTCTGGCTGGGCGGGCTCCTAAGAAAACTATTACGGAAACCCTTGGGGCGCCACTGTTTTTACCGAGGAGATTCTCACGCCCGCCCAGGGGACAGCCTTACAACAAGATCGAGGTCCCTGACTGGGTGGGCTCCTAAGAAGACTTTCGGCAACCCACGCCAGTGGTTGTTACCGAGGAGATCCTCACGCCCCGCCATCGGACGCCTCGCCCCAATACCCAAAGCCAGTGACTGGCGGGGCTCAGGATGACAGGTGTTGATCTTGGTTTTCTCGCACAAAAAAGCCCTGCCACAGGGCTTCCTCGCTCAGAATGACAGGCTTTGATTCTGGGTTTGCGTAATGGCTTTCACCTTGGGTGCAACGATTTGGTTTTTCTCCCACAAAAAAGCCCTGGCCGCAGGGCTTAGTCGCTCAGAATGACAGGCTTTGATCTTGGGCCGCCTTTAATTTCTGCGAAGAATAGCTGGAATTTGACGGATAGTAGTACGGACGCTGCACCTCAAATTGCGGGCTGCGGATTAACACCCACACTTTGGGCAGTCGAACAAATCCGCAATGCGCAATCGGCAATCAGTTCAGCCGAGTCGTCGTTCGGCCTGAGCGATTTCGATGAGGGCGGCCCGGTCGAGGATACGGATTTGTCGTGGGTCGGGCATGTCGATAAGCCCTTCTTTGGTCATCCGCGCGAGGATTCTGGAGAGGGTTTCGGGAATGGTGCCGAGGAGGCTGGCGAGTTGGGTTTTGGGCAGTTCGAGGACGAGCGTATCGGTTCCCTCCTGGCGTGTGCTGAGGTAGAGCAGATGTGCGGCGAGCCGCGCGGGGACTTCGCGCAGTGAGAGGTCTTCAATCAGTGAGGCGAACCGGCGCAACTTGAACGACAACTCCGCCAGCATGCCCAATGCCAGGTCGGGCTCGCTGCGGATCAGGCTTATAAAATCTTCGCGCGGGAAAAACAGGGTGTGCGCGGGTTCGAGCGGTTCGGCGTAGGCGGGGTAATCTTTGCCGGCAAAGACGACCGCCTCGCCAAACACGTCGCCGGGCCCGAACACGTGCAGGATCTGCTCTTTTCCTTCCGGCGACAGCTTGTATACCTTGACCCTGCCGGAGACGGTGGCGTAGAAGCCGGTGGCGCGCTCGCCGTCGGCGAAGATGACCTGGGCTTTGTCGTAGTTGCGCGTAACAGCAATGTCGGCAAGCTTTTGGCGCAGGTTTTCAGGGAGCCTGGCGAATAGGGGGATGGCGCCAATTGTCCTTGAGATGGCCATGGTTTTCCTCTTTTTACAGAAATTACCTTTCGGCTTGACCTAAGTCAAGGCGGGGCTGTTGTTCGGGTGGTACATTGGCGTCATGGATTTGAGTGGCTCGAGCCAGCCCGGCCGGGCCGAACCAACTGACAAGGAGACGGGATTATGTTCTGTTATCAGTGCGAGCAAACGGCCAAAGGTACGGGTTGCGTCAACACGGGCGTGTGCGGCAAAAAGCCCAATGTGGCGGCCCTCCAGGATCTGCTCACCTATATCCTTAAAGGATTCGGGGCGGTGGCCGTGGCGGGCCGCAAGGCCGGGATCGTAGACCGGGATGCGGAGCGCCAGATGTGCGACGGCCTGTTTGCTACGCTGACCAACGTCAATTTCGACCCGGCGCGGCTGGCGGAGTACGTCCGTGACGCAGGCCGAATCCGCGACGGACTCAAAGCGCAACTGGCGGCGGCAGGCGTTAAGGCGGAGTTTCCGGCAGGCCCGGCGGACCTGGTGCCGGCGTCGGGCGTGGTGGAGATGGTGGCCCAGGGCGAGCGGCACGGGATGCTCGAGGGCGGCAGCCCGAACGAAGATATCCGGTCGTTGCAGCACATCCTGCTTTACGGTGTACGGGGTGTAGCGGCGTATGCGCACCACGCCTACATCCTTGGCCAGGAAGACCCGGCGATTTACGAGTTTGTGGAAGAGGCGCTTGCGGCATCGCACCGGGCGGACATTTCGCTCGATGAGGTGCTCGGACTGGTGTTGAAGTGCGGCGAGGTAAACCTGCGGGCGATGGAGTTGCTGGATGCGGGGCATACGGGCACGTTCGGCCACCCGGTCCCGACTTCGGTTCCGCTGGGTGCGAAAGCGGGCAAGGCCATCCTGGTTTCGGGCCACGACCTGGCGGACCTGGCGGCCCTGCTCAAGCAAACCGAAGGCACCGGCGTCAACGTATATACGCATGGCGAGATGTTGCCAGCCCACGGCTACCCCGGCCTGAAAAAGTACAAGCACCTGTATGGCCACTACGGGACGGCGTGGCAGAACCAGATTTTCGAGTTTCCCAAATTCCCCGGCGCCATCGTGATGACGACCAACTGCATCCAGGGCCCGAGGCCGGCCTATGTGGAGAGAATCTTCACGACCGGCGCCGTGGGCTGGCCGGGCGTGCAGCATGTTCCGGGCAGGGGTTTTTCAAAGGTGATCCAGAAGGCCCAAGAGATGCCCGGCTTCGCCGAGGACACGAACCAGGGTTCAGTGATGGTGGGATTCGCTCGCAACGCGGTGCTTGGCGTGGCCGATAAGGTGATCGATGCGGTCAAATCGGGGGCGATAAGGCATTTCTTCCTGGTAGCGGGCTGCGACGGGGCCAAACCGGGCAGAAACTACTACACGGAATTCGTCGAGAAAGTCCCGCAGGACTGCGTGGTGTTGACGCTGGCGTGCGGCAAGTTCCGGTTCTTTGACAAACAGCTTGGCGATATCGGCGGAATCCCGCGGCTGCTGGATGTGGGCCAGTGCAACGACGCCTATTCGGCGATTCAGATAGCGTCTGCGCTGGCGGGCGCGTTCCAGTGTGGCGTGAACGACCTGCCGCTGTCGATGGTGCTGTCGTGGTACGAGCAAAAGGCGGTATCCATCCTGCTGACGCTGCTGCACCTGGGCATCAAAGGCATCCGGCTTGGCCCGTCGCTGCCGGCATTCATCACGCCCAACGTGCTGGACGTGCTGGTCAAGAACTTCGATATCAAGCCGATCTCGACGC
>JAPLKX010000352.1 GCA_026387845.1 Candidatus Hydrogenedentota bacterium
GCCGGGCTGGTGGCGGCCGTGCTGCCGGGCCTGATGAGCGCGCGGCTGGGGAGCGTGGGGCTGCTGGTGTTGGCGGCGGGCGCGCTGATGTGGCACGCGCGGCATGCGGGGCCGGGCGGGGACGCGATCAGCCGGCTGGTGGACGTGGACGGGGTGCCCCGGGATTGCGCAATTGAAGGGGTCGTGCGGCTGCAGCACCTGGAGAACGACAACCCCGATGAGTTGACGTGCGTCGTCGATGCCGGCGTGGTTGAACTGGGCGGAAAACGGTTAGCGGCGGCGGGCAGCGTGCGGCTGCGGTGCAACAAGCCGGCGTGGACTGTGCACGCGGGAGAGCGGGTGCGCGCGCGCGGGAAGATTTCCGCGCGGTTCGGCTATCCCAACTTCGGCGTCCCCTCCATCGAGGCGTACTGGGCGCGGGAAGGGGTGTTTACGAGCCTGGCGGTTGAACGTGGCCGCGGGCGCGCGGCACTCGAGCGGTTGGCGCCGGCGCGGTGGTGGTCGGGCGCGTATTGGATGTCGCGGTTAAGAAAAGCGGAGGCGGATCGGCTCGAGCAGGCGTTGCCGCCGGGGCCGCTGCCGTTTATCAAGGCGATTTGGCTGGGTTACCGGGCATCGATGGCGCGGGACGAGTACCAGGATTACGTGAAGGCGGGGGTGGCGCATATCCTATCGGTTTCGGGGATTCACGCTTCGATCCTGTTCGTCACGGTGGGTTTCTTTCTCCGCCTTCTCGTCAAGAACCGGCGGTGGTGGGCCCTGATCACGATGCTGGCCGTGTTGGTGTTCGCGCTGACCACGGGCCTCCGGCCCAGTGCGCTTCGCGCGGCGGTGATGATTGCCGTTGTGCTGGCGGCGCAAGTCGCGGGCAGAGAACCGGACTCGCCGTCGGCGCTGGGGCTGTCGGCGCTGGTTCTGCTGGCATGGAACCCGGACACGCTGTTCGACACGGGGTTTCAGTTATCGTTCCTGAGCCTGGCGTCGATCCTGTTGTTTACGCCCGTTGTGGACAGTTATTGGCCACGGCACAAACGGGTTCGCAGGCGGTCGCGTCGGCTGCCCGGCGACCCGTGGCTGCCGGCGGTGGTTCGGAAACCGCTGTCGGTCTCTATTGCGGTGCAGATTCTACCGATGCCGGTGGTGAGTTCATCTTTTCATATTTTCCCGGCGGCGGGCGTGCTGGTGAATCTGGCCGTAATCCCGCTGAGCGCGGTGATGCTGTGGCTGACGTTTGTAACGCTGCTGGTGTCGCTGGTGTCGATGCAGTCCGCGTCGCTGTTTGGCCACGCGGTCTTGCCGCTGTATTGGACAACGGCCCTGATGGTCAAACTGGTGGCAAGCAGCGATTGGACGTGGCTGCGGATCACGAGCCCGACGCCGCCCGCGCTGCTGGCATTTTGGGGCATGGCGGGCTGCGTGCTGGCCGCAGGGGTGACGCGCCGGCCGGCCTGGCTGAAACCGGCGCTGGTATTGGGGGTGGCCGCGGTTGCGACGTGGCGCCTGTATATGCCGGAGGCGCGGGTGGATTTCCTCTGCGTCCGCAACGGCGACGCAATCGTGGTGACCTCGCCCGGCGGGCGGCTGATGCTGATTGACGGCGGGGACGCGGACGAGACATCGAGCAACGGCGAGGAGTGCGTGGCGCCGTTCCTGTGGGCGCACCACGTCCGGCGGCTCGATTATGTTGTGGTGACGCATTCCGACCGCGACCATCTCGGCGGCCTGTTCTACATTGTCGAGAACTTTGGCGTGGGCGAGGTGTGGTTGGCGCAAACGGCGGACCGGACACCGCTGGAGGTGCGGTTTGAGGGGCTTTGCGCGGAGCGTGGCGTACCGGTGCGGCGGGTATCTGCGGGCGACGCCATGCAACTCGGCGCGATGGCTGTGCGCGTGCTCCACCCGCCCTCAGGTTGGACGGACGGGCGCAGCGCCAATGAGAGCTCCGTCGTGCTGAGCGTTGAATACGAGGGGGCGCGGGTTCTCCTGACGGGGGACGTTGAAGAGGCGGGAGAGCGGCTGGTAGCCTGGGCGGATTGCAGGGCGGGCGTGATGAAGGCGCCCCACCACGGCTCGGGCACGTCCAGCGGGGTGGAGTTTCTCGATGCGGTCTCGGCGTCGGATTGCGTGGTAACGTGCGCGGGGCCGGCGTCGTCGCGGGTCAGTTTCGAAACGCTGAACCGATACACGGCGAACGGCTGCAGGGTTTGGCGTACGGACGTGCTGGGCGGGATCCGCGTGAACCTCGAGAAAAACCCGCCCAGAATCGAGAGCGTGAGAAGGCCTCCCGGCGAGAAGAGATCGGACGGATCGGACGGATCGGACGGATAACATTTTCAGGCTTCGGCGGTTTTCAGTGCGGCGAGGCGATTGAGAGCGAAAAGTGGGACACCCCGCACAAAAACCGGGGGGCGTCCCAACGTATCAGGCGGTGATTTCGTTGAATCGGTTGGCGATTTCCTGGGGTGTCCACAAGTCTCCGGCGGCGGTAGCGCCGTCGGTCATTTTATATTTGAACTCGCGCATTTCCCGGCCCTGGATGGCGAAGAGCTTACCGGTGATGCCGGCAGCGAGATCGGAGGCGAGGAACACGACCAGCGGGCTGACCTGCTCGGGCCGCATCGAGTCGGGTATCATCGCGATGTCTTCGGTCAATCTGGTTTTTGCGAGCGGCACGATACAGTTGACGGTGATTTTGAACTTGGCCAGTTCGAGCGCGGTGACGCGTGTGAATCCGGCAATCCCGGCCTTGGCCGCGCCATAGTTGGACTGGCCGAAGTTGCCCACCAGGCCGGCAATCGAACTGGTGTTGATGATCCTGCCGCCGGTGGCCGTGCCGTTGGTAACCTGCTCGGCCATTTGTCGCGCAGCCGCTTGGGTGACGGCAAATGTCCCTTTGAGGTGGACGTTGATGACGATATCCCACCAGCCTTCCTCCATTTTGAGCAGGGTTTTGTCGCGAAGGATGCCGGCGTTGTTGATGAGGATGTCGACGCGACCAAAGGCATTGATGGCCGCGGCGACGATGTTGTTTGCGCCGGCCATCGTGCCGACGCTGTCGTAGTTGGCCACAGCGTTGCCGCCGCCCGCTTTGATTTCCTCGACGACTTTGTCGGCGGGGGCTTTTCCGCTCCCGGACCCGTCCCGTGCGCCGCCGAGATCATTGACGACTACCTTTGCGCCCTCTTTCGCCAGCGCGAGCGCGTGGCATCGTCCCAGCCCGCCGCCCGCACCCGTCACAATCGCCACTTTGCCATCGAGCAGACTCATGGTAGTTCCTCCGCGGTTGTTCCTGTCATTACAGACTCAGGGAGAATATACGCGCTCTGAGGCGGGCGGTGCAAAGTGAGGGGGTTGGAAGCTGTTAACCAAGGGACGAAAGAGACAAAAGGGACATAAGGAACCGCGATTGCGGCGATGTACTTACTTGGGGATTATGGGGAGTTCGAGGCGAGACGGATGGGTGGGATCGCGGAGTAGCGAGATTGTGGGGACGACGTTGCCGGGCGAGTCGGGCGAGTTGTTGGGGCAGAGCGCGGGGTGCAGTTCGTAAGTGGGAAAGTCTGCGCAGGCGACGCTCAACCGGATGCGCCGGCCCTTCCTGAACACCCAGGACGTGGGCTGGAGGTCAATCACCAACTCGATCTCGGCGCCGTTCGCGAAAATATTGGGGTTATAGTCCTGTTTTCTGAACCCGTGCCAGGGCAGGTCCGGGAGGACGTTTATTTTGGCGGCTTCGACATTGATCATGGCGTCATTGTCCGCGAGTGAAGCGAAACCCGCGCGGAGTTGGCCTTCGGTTACGAGCAAGGCCTCGCCGCTTTCATCCACCTCTTCGAGGTAGACGTAGAAGTCGCCGTCACCGGCGGTTGATTTGAGCCACAGGCGGGCGATGGGATGGCCGGTGACTTCGGTGTCGTTTTCCATGGGCGCAGAAGTGTACACGAGGCATTTTTTGTCGTGCTCGGTGCGGATGGGCACGGTATCGGGCCTGTAGGCGCTGATGCCAAGCGACCGGTTGGCCTTGTTCTCGGCGTACCGGCCGTCGTGGGCGTAATCGGCCTTGTACGTGTCCGTGCCGTCGCTGGATCTTGCCGGGCTGAGGCGGTGATCGCTGTCGATATACAGCGGCCGGACCTCCTGCCGTGCGAGCGGCCACTCGCGTTCGAACCGCCAGCCGCCGCCGTTCATGACGTAGATGCAGATGGGCGGCTCGAGGTCAATGCCGTTCTGGATGCCCTTGAGGTATCTGTCGTAAAACCGCAGGTGCTCGGCGAGGTACATGTCTTCGACGTTTTCCACGCCGAAATACTTCCAGAACGGGCCGGGGACGAAGTCGTGGTACGACGGCGCCACAACCAGCTTGGACGGATTGGCATCGGCCATCGTGCAGTACAGTTCAAACGTGCCGCGCGCAAATGCGTCGAACCACCCACCCCAATGGTAGACGGGCACACGGGTGTTGCGGACACGCGGGACGCAGCCGCCGGGGCTGGCACTCTGGAGGGTGAACTTCAGCGGCGTGGCGGAATCGAGAAACAGGGACTCATGGGCCCATTTTTGGAAGTCGTAGTTGCCCTTGACATGTTCGAGCGTGGCGGCGTAGTAGACGTCGGACCGCTTGACGCCGTCGGCATAGGTTGGCGGGGTCTCGTCCAAGAACGATCCGTCCTTATCGGCATCGACGGGGATTTCGTCGGCGTAATCGCCATCGCCGTCTTCATCGTCCGCGGGCTTGGTTGGCAATGCCCCCGCATCGGGCTTGTATTCGTTTGCGCGCGTTACGTTGATGTAGGCGCTGAACATTTCAAAAAAGCTTTGGGAGAAAATGCCGCCGGGCCGGACCTCGCCGGTGTAGCCGTCGAGCGGGATATACTCGGGCGCGATACATTTGAGACCGGGCGGGTTTCCGGCCGCGGTCGCCATCTGCGACCAGCCGAGGTAGGACGACCCTTTCATGCCGATGTTGCCGTCGCACCATGGCTGGGCGTGGATCCACCGGACAACCTCGGCCCCGTCCTCGGCCAGCCTGGGCATGAAGTCCAGCAGCCAGCCCGAGGAACTCCCCGTGCCGCGCATGTCGGCGCGGACGAGGGCGTAGCCGTACGACAGGAAGAACCGGCCTTCTTTGGAGTCGGTCGCATCGGACACTTTGCCCGTGGCAGGGTCGACCGTCGAGCGCTGGTACGGGAGATACTCGAGGATAACTGGGAACGCCTTCTTGTCCGGCCCACCCGCCGGCAGATGGACGTCGACGGCCAGCCGAACGCGGTCGGGCATCGGGACGTATTGCGAGAACGTCGTGAACGCTGCATAATCCGGCGTGCTGTACCCGGCGTACTCGAACGGTTTGCTCATTTGGTCCGCCGCCCCGGTCAAGCCGGAGATCACCACGGCCGCAATCAGCCCCGTAAACATGAATCCGTCCCTCCGTCTTGAGCACGCATAGGATATGCGCGTATAGGAAACGCGCATGATTGTACATCAATCGCGATTGCCAAACCTTATCGCCGCTGCCATAATGGGGATGGAGGGACTTTTGATGCCGGTCAGCACGTCGGTACATCTCACCCATTGCCTGGAGCGGATTTGTTCGATGCGCCCCCGATCCGTGCTGGATGTAGGATGCGGGTTTGGGCTGTGGGGTTTTTTGTGCCGGGAGTACCTGGACGTGTGGTGCGGGCGGGTCAGCCCCGCTCAGTGGCAAGTGCGCATCGACGGCATCGAAGTGTTCGAGCCGTATATCCAGGCCCATCAGCGTGCCGTGTATTCGAACATTCTTATCAAAGACGTGCGCGAGGCCGTAAAGCACATCGATGATTACGACTTGATTATCGCCGGCGATGTAATCGAACATCTCGACAAACCCGACGGCGAGGCCATGGTCGAGGCCCTCTACAACAAGGCGCGCAAGGCCCTGCTGATTAACATCCCGCTCGGTGACGGCTGGGATCATCCCGAGGCGCATGGCAATCCGGCGGAGCTTCACCGCAGCCGTTGGCACCCCGACGACCTCGCGCAATACCCGAGCGAGTTTACGCGATTCAGCCTGCCGTGCGGCGATTATGGCGTGTTCTGGTGCTACAAGGATGCCGCGGCCGCGGTTCGGGTGGAGGGGCTGGCGTTAGCGGCCGAAATGCGGGAACGGCGCGGCGAGCCGGAATCGGCCTTGCGGTTCCTGCTTCAGGCACGCGACCTGGCGCCCGCCAGCCAATGTGCCGTGGTGCCGCTGGTGAATTTCCTGCTCGAACGCGGAAAGACCTACGAAGCGGTCGGCCATTTGCGGCGCGCCATCGAGGCGGATTCGGCGGCGCATTGGGCGCGCCTTCTTCTGGCGCGGGTGATGGGGGCAACTTCCAGACACGCCGAGGCCAACGAAGAACTGCGGGTGCTCCTGGAACAGCCGGAAGTCCCCAAACACATTGCGGAAGCCGCAAATGAGCTTAGGGCAGTCATTGCAGCATTTTGCCTGAATAATCCTTGAACTTATCACTATTCTGTGTTAGAGTAGGAGTGGAAGCGGGCGAGGTATATCCGGCCGGAACCGGAGTAAGATGAGGCAAGCGGAGCGCGTCTTCCTGAGCTTGGGCAGCAATTTGGGCGACCGGATCGCCCATTTGGCGGAGGGGCTCAAACGGCTTGGAAAAACGCCGCGGGTGACCGTGGTGAACGCTTCGCACACATATGAGACTGAGCCGGCCGGGATAAAAAATCAGCCCGCGTTCTACAATATGGTCGCAGAGATCGAGACGGACCTCGAGCCGCTTGAACTCCTGAATGTGGCCAAGAAAATTGAATTAGAGTTGGGGCGGAAACCCACCGAACGGTGGGGGCCACGGACGATCGACATCGACATCGTCCTGTGGGGTAACCGGGTAAGCGAAACGGGGCGGCTGTCGCTGCCGCACAAGGAGTTTCGCGGGCGTGATTTCGTGCTGGCGCCGTTTGCCGAAATCGCGCCGGAGGTGGTTGATCCGGTTACCAGGCGCACGATACGCGACCTTGCCGCCCAGCCCCGACTCGAAGGCCAATGCATTTGTTGTGTCCTGAACCGCTCCGCTTGGAGCCCAGCAGGGACCGGGACGGACTGACGTCACGGTTCAGGAGGATCTCGCCATCGCTCGAGTTACCGCTCTTTCTCTAAAAGCCCGCAAGCAGGCGGGTGACAAAATCGTCGTGCTTACGGCGTACGACTATCCTTCAGCCAAAATCCTGGACGAGTGCGGGGTCGATATTATACTTGTCGGCGACTCGTGCGGGATGGTTGTCATGGGCTGCCCCGACACGCTCAGCGTCACCATGGACGAGATGGTGCATCACACGCGGATGGTGTCGCGGGGGGTGAAGAATTCGCTGCTCGTGGCGGACATGCCGTTCCTCAGCTACCAGATCAGCCCGCAGGAAGCCCTCAGAAATGCCGGCCGGTTCCTGGCCGAATCTGGCGCCAATGCCGTCAAGCTCGAAGGTTCGGTGGACAAGTTCGGGGAGAGCATCTCGGCCATCTTGCGAGCCGGGATTCCCGTGATGGGCCACATCGGCATGACGCCGCAGTCGGTGAATCAGTTCGGCGGGTTCAAGGTGCAGGGTCGCGGGCCGGAGAGCCGGGCCCGATTGCGCGAAGAGGCGCGGGGACTCGAAGACGCGGGCTGTTTTGCGCTGGTGCTCGAGTGCATCCCGGCGGATCTCGCGGCCGAAATCACCGCCGACGTGAGCATTCCGACGATAGGCATCGGCGCGGGGCCGTCGTGCGACGGGCAGGTGCTGGTGCTGCACGACATTCTCGGGTGGGGAACCACGCGATTTTGCAAAACGTTCGGCGACGTGCGCAGCCTGATGCAGGATGCCTGCGCGGGTTTTGTCGAGGAAGTGAAAGCGGGCAAGTTCCCCACGAAGGAGCACGAATTCAAATGATCGTGCTGCGCGAACCAAACGAGATGCGCCGGTGGTCGTTCGAAAGGCGGCGCGAAGGAAAGACGATCGGGTTCGTCCCGACGATGGGCGCGTTGCACGAAGGCCACGCCAGCCTGATGCGCGAGGCGGGGCGAAAAAACGACGTGGCCGTAGCCAGCATTTTTGTGAACCCGACGCAGTTCGGACCGAACGAAGATTTCAACAAGTACCCGCGGATGTTCGACGCGGACTGCGCGATGGCGCGGGAGTGCGGCGTGGTCGCGGTATACGCGCCGACTGCCGGCATGATGTACCCGCCGGGGTACGCGACCACAGTGAGCGTGGCGCGGCTTACCGAGGGCCTGTGCGGGCGGTCGCGGCCGGGGCATTTTTCCGGGGTGACGACGGTCGTGGCGAAACTTTTCAACGCCGTCATGCCGCATCGCGCCTATTTCGGCCAGAAGGACGCGCAACAGTGCGCGGTGATCCGGCGGATGGCGCGCGACCTCGACACGGGCGTCGAGATCGTCGAGATGCCGATTGTGCGCGAGCCGGACGGGCTTGCGATGAGTTCGCGCAACGCGTATCTGAGCGCGGACGAGCGGGCGAAGGCACTCGCGTTGTCGCGGGCGCTGTTCCACGCACAGTCGCTGCTCGAGAACGGGCGGCGGGACGCGCGTGAAATCGTTCGGGCGGTGCGCGAGCGGCTGGACGGCATCGAGGCGGATTATGTGGAACTGGTGGACGCGGAAAACCTCGAGCCGGTCAATGAGGTATCGGGCTGTGTCGTCCTGGCAGTGGCGGCGCGCGTTGGCGCTACGCGCCTGATTGACAATATCAAGTATTGCGCGCCCGCCGCTTCGGCGGGGCCCCATACGGAGGAATCAGCGAAATGATGATCACGATGCTCAAAAGCAAAGTACACCGCGCCACCGTGACCATGGCGGACCTGAATTACCCGGGCAGCCTCACGCTGGATCCGCTCCTGATCGAGGCGGCGGGGTTTCTGGTGCACGAACAGGTGCACGTGCTCAACATCAACACGGGCGCGCGATTTGTCACGTACCTCATTCCCGGAGAGCGGGGCAGCGGGACGGTCTGCCTCAATGGGGCCGCGGCACGGCTCGGCCAGCCCGGCGACCTGATCATCGCGCTCACCTACGCGCAGATGACGCCCGAAGAGGGAGCAAACCACAAACCCACGGTCGTGCACGTTGACGGGAAGAACCGCATCGTTCGCGTAGACTCCAGCCAGGCATAATGGTTGGCTCATCGCGCATGACCATCTGGTCCAGCATCAAGTCCAAGCCGGCCGCATACACCGCCCTGGTTTTGCTTACGCTAGCGGCGTACGCACTCGTTGTACGCAACGAGTTCATAGGCTTTGACGACGATTACTACATCACTCAAAACCAGGTTGTGCGGGCGGGCCTGACATGGCCGGGAATCAAGTGGGCCTTTACAACATTTGACTGCGCCAACTGGCATCCGCTGACGTGGCTGTCGCACATGACGGACGTTCAACTGTTCGGGCTCTACCCGGCGGGCCACCACGCGGTGAATCTCGCGTTTCATATTGTGAGCGCGCTGCTGCTGTTTTCATTTCTGGGGAACGTCACGGGCGAGCGGGGCAAATCATTTTTTGTGGCGGCTCTGTTTGCATTGCACCCGCTGCACGTCGAGTCGGTGGCATGGGCGGCCGAACGCAAAGACGTCCTGAGCCATTTTTTCTTTATCCTGATGCTGCCGGTCTACGCCAGGTACGCGCGCAAACGGTCGATGGGGGCTTACGCCGCCGTGCTGGTCTTGTTGGCGCTGGGCCTGATGGCGAAGCCGATGCTGGTGAGCGCGCCGCTGCTGCTTCTCCTAATCGATTATTGGCCGCTGGAACGGTTTTCGCTTGACCGGAGCGGGCTGGGTGCGTTGAAGCGGTGCGTACTCGAGAAAATCCCGCTGGCAGTGCTGAGCGTAGGTTCGTCCGTGCTGACGGTGGCCGCGCAACGGGCGGGCGGCGCGGTTAGGACGCTCGACGCCATCGCGCTGCCCCAACGCGTGCTTAACGCCGGCCTCGCCTACTTCTGGTACATTGAAAAGACGTTCGTGCCGCTGCGCCTGGGCGTGCTTTACCCTTATGCACAGCCGCCCGTTGTGAGAGCGGCCGCGGCAGTCGCGATCCTGGCGGCGGCAACACTGGTAGTGTTGGCGCTGGCCAGGCGACACCGGTTTCTTGTTGTTGGCTGGCTGTGGTTTTTGATCTCGCTCGTGCCGGTAATCGGCCTGGTGCAGGTGGGCAGCCAATCCCACGCGGACAGATACACCTACCTCCCGCATACGGGCCTGTTCATCTGCTTGGCATGGGGCGTGCCGCTGGCGGCGCGCCGGCTGCCCGCGAAAGAGAAACTGCTGCCGGCGGCCGCGGCGATTGCATTGGTTTTGCTCGGCGCAGTGACCTGGCGCCAGGTGGCGTTCTGGAAAGACAGCGAGACGCTGTTCACCCGCGCGATTGCCGTGACGCAAAAAAACGCCAATGCCCATTACAACCTCGGTTGCACCTACCTGAAGAAGGCCGAATACAAGGCGGCCGCGGAAAACTTCGTGACCGCGCTCCAGTACAAGCCGGACGATATCGAGGCAATGACCAACCTCGGCGTCGTTATGATGTCGGTGAACGAACTCGATAAAGCCGCGTCGTGCCTCGAGCAGGTGCTTGCGAAAAAACCGAATTACGAGTACGCGATTTACAATCTGAGCGTCGTGCGGTATGGGCAGAATAATTACCAGGCCGCTGCGGTCGAGGCGCAGAAGTTGGTGCTGGCAAACCCGGCCTACACGCCGGCGAAATCCGTGCTGGGCCGGAGTCTTTATCACTTGGGCAGAATGTCCGAGGCGGAACGCCTGCTGCGAGAAGTCGTCAAGGCCGATCCGAATGATCAGCAGGCGCGCCAGTATCTGTTTAAGCTGACGGGGGAATCGTGACGGATCACGGCAGCCATCGCATAGAGCGGAGAGTCCTTCGGTTGACAGCGGCCTGCGCCGTGGTCGCGGTGGCAGGGTTTGCCGCGTTCAGCCCAGCGCTCCGAGCGGGGTTCACCAATTGGGACGACACCCTTTATGTGACTGAGAACAGCAGGATTCAGCAAGGGCTGACGATTCAGAACGCGGCGTGGGCGTTGACCGCGCGGCATGTGAGCAATTGGCACCCGCTCGCCTGGATGTCGCACATGACCGACGTCAGCCTGTTCGGCCTCAACCCGGCCGGGCACCATCTCACCAGCATTGTGATCCATTGCGCGGCGGCCGTCATGCTGCTGCTGTTTTTGCATCGCGCGACGGGCGACCTCCCAAAGAGCCTGCTGGTGGCGGGTCTGTTTGCGCTGCACCCGCTGCGGGTCGAATCGGTGGCGTGGGTGGCGGAACGCAAGGATGTGCTCAGCGCGTTTTTCGGCTTCGCCTGGCTGTGGGCGTACGCTGTGTATGCGGAGAAGCCGTCGGCCGGACGTTACGCGGGAATGGCGGGCTTGCTGGCGCTGAGCCTGATGTCCAAGCCGATGCTGGTGACGGCGCCGTTCCTGTTGCTGCTGGTGGACTACTGGCCGCTGCGCCGGTTTGACAGCCCGGGTGTAACAAGAAAGCTGCTGCTCGAGAAGTTGCCATTGTTGGCGCTGGTTTGCGGCGTTTCTGTGTTGGCGTTTATAGCGCAACGGAGTGGCGCCTCCGTCGGCACGTTTGAAGTGTACCCGCTGCCGGCGCGGCTGTGGAACGCGGCCATCGCCTATTGGATGTACGTGTGGAAGACGATCTGGCCGGCAAACCTGGCGTTGTTTTACCCGCACCGGGGCGCAGCCACTTCCGCGACGGCGGGTGTGATAGCGGCAACGGGGCTTGGCACGGCCACGGTGGCGGCGGTGGCGTTGCGGCGGAGGGCGCCGTTTGTCACGGTTGGCTGGCTGTGGTACCTCGGCCTGCTCGTGCCCGTGATCGGCCTGGTTCAAATCGGGCAGCAGGCCTACGCCGACAGGTATACCTACTTGCCGTCCGTGGGCCTTTATATGGCGGCCGTCTGGGGCGTGGCCGCGGTCATTCCGCGCAATGCCGTCGCTAAAAAAGCGGCCGTGGCCATCTCGGCTGCGATCCTGGCTGCGCTGGCCGTTGCAACGGCGGCGCAGGCGGTGCATTGGCGCAACAGCGAGACAATCTGGCGCAAAACTGTCGCGTCGACCGACAAAAACACGCTGGCGCTCGTCACACTGGCCAACGTGTTCCAACAACAGGGCCGGGCCGAGGAAGCATGGCAGACGCTCGAGCGCGCGCTCGAAATCGATCCCGGCAACAGCACAACCTACGGCAATTTCGGCCGCTTTAAACTGGACGAAGGGAAGCCGCAGGAGGCCGTCCCGTTCCTCGATGAGGCGCTACGGCTGCGGCCTTCAAACAAGCTGGCGCGGATCAACCTCGGGATTGCCCTGTGCTCGCTCGGCCGTGTCGAAGAAGGCACACGCCACCTGCGCGAGGTGCTGCAAATCGATCCCGCCAACCTCGAGGCCAACTACAACCTCGGCGTGGCCGTCCTCGCCCAAAAACGATACGATGAGGCGGCCGGTTGTTTTGTGGCCGTCATTGAAGCGACCCCGGGCGACGTGCCGGCGCGCGTCGGTTACGCCGCTTCGCTCGTGCATCTCGGAAAACCCGCCGAGGCGATTCCTCAATTCCAGGAAGCGCTCCGGCTCGACCCGCAAAACGCCGACGCACTCGCCTATCTGCGCCAGTTGAACCCTAACAAATAAAGCAGCCCGCCGGCGAAGCCACTTCGCTCGCGCGGCAGGCTGTTCTTAAATCGACAATATTGTGGTGCGGGCGTCTCGCCTGCTATTGCTTTTTGCGCCGGCTCCCGACGGCCAGGCACGAAGCGACGCCGAGCATTACAAACGCCCCGCCGTCGCCGCGGCTGGTACGCATCGGTAACGACTTGTCAGCCGCGAAACAGCCGCCGTTATCGCCGTCGCCATCAGTGCCGTCATCCACTTGTTCGCCGACGTACGGCTTGTAATCGACCGGGCCGGCCATTTGGGCGGCGATTGCCGTGTCCGTATAGACGCCCCAGTCGTTATTCTCGGCTTTGGTCGTCACGTTGTTCATGTTGAGCACGAAATTGCCCATCACGTTCCTGAACATGTTGTTGCCGGTCGTGTCCGCATAGGCGGCGTCGCCGAGCAGTGGCGTGTAAACGACCTCGCCGTTCTTCTTCACATCCGGCAGCCGCACAAAAATGGCGTCGCCGCGGATGCCCGAGAATGTCGTGTTGGTGACGTTTGCGGCGGTATTGACGGCCTGGACGCCGAAATACAGCCGCCGGAACGTGCAGCCGTCGATCACCGTTTCCGACGAGCCTGTGCCGGAAATCAGCGCACCGAGCGAATAGAGGTTGTCGTCGCCGTCGAACGTGACATCTTGGATTTCCATCGAGACATCGTCCAGTTTCAACAAGGCAAAACTCGCCGAGTACTGCCCGGTGACCTCGATCGTGCAATCTCTCAGTGCCGCGCCTTCCGCACCCGTCACTACGTAATGCTCGTCTTCGGCCACGTCCATGTACTCAATTCGCGTAATGCCCTGCCCGGCGCCGATCAGGGCAACTTCCGGCTCAAGTACGACCGGCTCGTTGTACGTGCCCCCCGCGGCATAGATGTTCACGGCTTTGTACATCGAGAAACCGCCGGCATACGCCATGGCCTTACCGATGGTCGCCCACGGCTCGAGTTCGGACCCCTCGCCATCCGTATCGTTGCCGTCCGTCGCGACGTAATAGGCGTCACGACAATCGTCGGGCTCCTGGGGGTTATTTCTGATAGCCGCTTCCTGGGCATTGGTAACGCCGTCACCATCCGCGTCTTCCTCGGCGTCGCCGGGATCGGCCGGGTCGAGACCATAGTAGAGTTCCCAGTTGTCGTCCATCGTGTCTTCGTCTTCATCGGTGATGACGAACTCGAACGCGCCCATATCAATCCCCGCCAGTTGCGGCCGCGCCGTGCCGGCCAAATCGTTTGCCGGGGCACCGTCAGCCGTACCCCTATCAATACAGGGCGAACCCCACAGCAGCCCGAAATCGCCATTCTCGGGATCGTTGAAAAGGGGATCTCCAGTCACGTTTCCTGCACCCAGCGCACCGCCTTGGATACAGGAGAAAGTAGTGTTAACCTTTGCTGTTAAGCCGCTTGCCCAGAGCGCGGCTGGGGTGCTCTCGGCCACGATGCAATTCTTTACATCCGCACACGAGCCCTGATCCGCCTGAAGTATGCCTCCTTCACCCGAAGTATTCCCCCAGAAGGTACAGTTGACGAAACTGGCTTCGCTTGACTGGTCCAGCAGAACGGCTCCGCCAGACCCATCGGACTCGTTGCCGGTAAATAGGCAGTTCTCCAGCGTCAACAGAGAATTGCTTTCGAAAATGGCCCCGCCGCGGGACGTCGCCGTGTTGTCGGTGAATCGGCAGTTCTTAAGAGAAGCAACCGCCTCTACGATGCCTACGGCTGCGCCAGTCGTGCTGTTGTTCCCGACAAAATCGCAATCTTCAACCAGCAGTTCCGCAATACTCCCTGGATCCCAATGATCGATAGCGGAAACATAAACCGCACCGCCCATATTCGAGGCGGAGTTGTCGACGAACGTAGTATTTCTTATAACCGTCAGCGTGTTGCCTTCCAGTTGAACGGCTCCCCCCATCCAATTCTGCCCGTTGCCGCCAAACCAGCATGAATCGATACTCACGATCTCAGCCATGTAAATTGAAACCGGTGCGTAATAGGGATAATGGGCATCCGCAAAGCTACACTGGCTGAAACCAACTTCGTCGCAGCCATCAATATTGATAGGCGACCCCTCGAACACGCATCCTTCATAGACACCCTTGCCAACGAAACAGCCTACGAGGCTGTTCGCAAACGAACAACGAATTACTGAAGCTTCGCTACCGTTTACCTCTAACCCGTACCGCCCGCAATCCGTAAACGTGCAGTTTTCAACCACGTTCCCGGCGCCCAGCAAAGCCACGCCGCCCTCCACTACCGAAATCGTGCAGTTCGCGATGGTAACCCCATCGGCATTAACCGAGACACTGGTTGGCTCCCTCCAGTTACCCCAGTGGTTGGCATCGTCCAGAATCCGAAACCCGTCTATTCGACTCGACAATGCGGCTTTCACTATTGCTCTACCGTTGCCGATGCCCGAAAACGTCGGATAGAACTCGGCTGCGCGCGATAAACGATCGAGTTCGTTCCCAACGAACCCGCCGTACAGTTCCTGCCCCACCTTAAGTTCCACGACCATTCCCGGCGCGTAGGTTCCTTCGGCAACCCATATCTCGTCATAGACGCCGGCCGCCGCGACCGCCGATCCTATCGTCTGCAGCGCCGATTCCCACGCCAGACCCAAACCCCCGGGCGCCGCATCGTCGTTTACGTACCACACACTCCCCCAACTCGTTCCGGCAATGGAGAAGACGGCACACGCCACCACGGCAAAAAACATGGTTTTCATCGGATGTCCCTCCCTTTTCGGTCGCCTCAGATATCTTCCCGAACGAGCCTATTCTAGTTCTTTCGTTACTGTTATACAAGCAGATATTTGTATAGGGAAAGAATACTGGCCCCTGAACCCCTCAATTGTAAGGCGCCTTACAAATAGGGCGCGGTTTCTCGTTAAACGATAAGGAGCACAACCCGATTCCCCACCAATAAGCGCCTGGGTACAGGCGCGCCTGTCTCCAGGCACGCCTGTACCCAGGCGCCTATTCCGCAGCCGCCTCGTTGGAGGCCGCATCGGTCTCGCCCGACGGCTCCCGCGCGTCGGCCAGGATGGCGATACCCGCGCTTGTGCCGATTCGGGTTGCGCCGGCTTCGATCAGATCGCGCACCTGACCGTACGTCCTTATGCCGCCAGCCGCTTTTATGCCGGCGTTCGAGCCCACAACGCTCCGCATCAGCCGGACGTCCTCGACCGTCGCGCCGCCAAGCCCGAACCCCGTCGCCGTTTTCACAAACGCCGCACCACACCTCACGCTCATCTCGCAAACCGCCACCTTCTGTTCCGCCGACAGATAGCTCGTCTCCAGGATGACTTTTACCGGCACATCCCTCGCTGCCTTGACCACCGCCGCGATCTCCCGCTCGACAAATTCCGCATACCCCGACCGCAGCGCCCCCACGTTGATGACCATATCGAGCTCGTCCGCCCCGTTGTGCACCGCCTCCTGCGCTTCCTCCAGCTTCACGTGCGGCGTGGTCGCGCCCAGCGGGAAACCCACCGTTGGATTCACCCTCACGCCGGTCCCCCGTAACCGTTTCGCGCAATACGACGTCCACACCGCGTTGATTGAAACCGACGCGAACCCGTGCTCGACCGCCTCATTGCACAACTCCCGGATATCATCGAGCGCGGCGTACGCATGGACCTGCGTGTGGTCGATAACGCGGGCTATTTCGGACCGGCAAAGACTCATGGCCCCATCCTACCACGCACGCCACACAGCAAAAAAACCACCCATCCCCCACCCGCGCCTTAGACGGATCGAGGGATAGGACATGGGACAATTGCGACCTTTGGGACCGTTGAGACTCTACAGTTGGTGGGCATGGCCACGCACCACCACTGCCGTTCCGTACTACTATCCATCAACTTCCAGCAATTTTTCGCAGAAATTAAAGCCAGCCCAAGATCAAAGCCTGTCATTCTGAGCCCGCCCAGTCAGGGACCTCGATCTTTTTGTAAGGCTGTCCCCTGGGCGGGCGTGAGAATCTCCTCGGTAAAAACAGTGGCGCCCCAAGGGGTCTTGTCCCTCTGCGCCCCTGCGTTGCGTAAAACTTCGCACTTCGCACTTCACACTTCGCACTTCATAACCGATTTAGGTTGCGGCTACGCCGCGCTGTGCCCTCCGTGTCCTCCGTGGTTATCCTGTCCTGATCCATCCGGAATCCGCAATCAAATTGACACTGCCGCGACCCCACTGTTATAATTTCACGATAAGGGATGGGCGATTAGCTCAGATGGTTAGAGTACTTGCTTGACATGCAAGGGGTCCGCAGTTCGAGTCTGCGATCGCCCACCAAATTTATATCCCCCGCCAAAGTAGCGCCGCAGGACCAATAAGGGAAGCTTCAGATTGCGGCGGCGCGGTTGAACCGAGGTGTCGCACGTAGTAAACAAGGGGGAGCCGGTGTTCTTCGGGGACAATACGGTTGAGCACGGGTTCGTGGCCCGTGCCTGTCAGCATGGCCTTAAGCAGGCCGGCGTCCGAGAGTTGTTGGACTTGTGGCGTGCGCAGGTCGGACGGTTTGGGGACGTAGGATTGGCCGACGGGGCCGTTTCCGTCGCCGTTTTCTCCGTGACAGTAGGTGCAGTAATAGCCGTAGTAGGTGCTGCCGGCTTTGACGGCGTCGAGGGGCGATTGCCCCTGATAGGTTTGGCCTGAGATGGTCAGAGGGGCCGGGGCCGGGGCCGGCGTCGGCATCTGCACTACGCCGGGCGGCATGGGCGGGACGGGCGCGTCGAATGATCTCAGGCTGGCCTGCCACCGCATGCGGGGGCCGGTCATGAAGACCACGGCGGCCCCAATACAAACCAGCGCCGCGACTATGAAAAAAGTAACAACAAGCTTTTGTATCATGGATGCTTTTCCAGAATAGTAGAACGGGGTGGTTGTTTGTTGTCACTCCACGGCGTGCCTTCGGGGAGAGGTTGGACCTGGTATGGCGGCAGGGGCTGCGGCTGTGGAGGCGGATACGAAGAGTAGATCGATTCCGCGGGGACGTCGGGCGTGGCGCCGAAGTCCCACGTGCGCGGCAATTCGGGTATCGTCATGTGCAGTACCAAAGCCCAGCCAACGACGCATCCCGCCAGCGCCACAACCAACAGCCACCCCAGCCACTGCGGGAAGCGCTCGTACTCTTCGTAGTGTTCCAAGTTCGGTTGATTTTCGCCTTCCATTTCGCTCACCAGTTTGCCGGATAAATCATTCTGTAAATGGAATAGGCCAGGCTAAACGCCGTCAGCCCGACTATCGTAAGCGTCGCCACCCACGGGATCGAATAAAACCACCATCTCAACACGCCGCTAAGCCCTTTGGAGCGCGGCGCGATCAGCCGGCGGGGCCGCCAAATTTCGATGTACGTAAGTATCATCAGCGCCATCGCGAGAAGGCCCATCCCGATCGCGAGGTAAAGGTTGATCAGTTTTTGCAGTGCAACGTCATAGATCATGTTTCGTGGCCTCGGTTCGGCCGGCCGGCGGCGTGACCTCAAGCGCGAGGTATCGGGCCCGGTCCTGATTGCGGAATTGGCCGCTCTTTATGGCCCACCAGGCAAATGGCAGCGCCATGCACACCGTTATCACTGAAAACGAGAGGACTACCCATAGGATCGCGGCTTCGGGCGTCATGGCGTGAACTCCCATTGTTGCGGCGGCAGTACGTAGGGGTTCGTCCAAGGCGGCTCATACGAGGCGTCGATGCCTCTGGGCGATATGTCGGCGTCGGTGTACCCGATGAAATAGACCGCGACGTAGTTGGACACGTCCCAGATCTTTTCCGATTCGAGATCGGTCTTGAAGAACGGCATGGCGGAACCGGTGATGCC
>JAPLKX010000456.1 GCA_026387845.1 Candidatus Hydrogenedentota bacterium
GGACATCGACCGCATCGAAGTGTGCCGGAACAACCGCTTTGTCTACGTCAACCAGCCCGAAAAAAGAGAGGCTGATTTGACGTTTCTCGACAACGATCCCATCGCCGGCTACAGCTACTACTACGTTCGTGTGACGCAGAAAGACGGCGAAATGGCCTGGAGCAGCCCGGTATGGCTCGGGGTCAAGTGAGCGGAAATCGGGCAGCGAACATGCCGGTATTGCGTTCCGCCGGCGCCCCTCCCACGTACGCGAGCATACCTCCGGGATGCCCGTTGCCAATGAGTCTTGTTTCTTACCCTGGCGAGGACGTCCGGTTCCGCAATGCCTTCGTCACCACGTCGCTGTGCTCGCCCAGCCGCGCCAGCTACTTGAGCGGCCTCTACGCCCACACGCACGGCGTGCAGAACAACTTCACGGAGTTCCCCGATGGTCTCGACAGCTATCCGCGCCTGCTGCAAGCGGCCGGGTATCGCACGGCTTACATCGGCAACGGGAACTCACGTGTTCGTTCGGCGTGTCTACGGCCTTTCCGGCCTGCGGTCGTGCGCCGTCTGGTGGAATCGTTATCGCCCGTCTGACGGCAGGGAAGAATCGCTTGGGTCTTCTGGCTCCCCGCCGCCTACCCAACGCTGTGAGACGGGCCGGCGTTCTGGACCGCGGTTGGTCCGGGAATGTCGAACCTTTGGTTGCCCTGCGCGTGGGCCAGTTCCTGGATGGTCATATGAGCATGCTTCGCGATTAGCTTCGGCTGGCGTGCCGGAATGCGGTCCTGGTGCGCGCTGTCATCCCACTTGAGATACAGGTGCGGCGCCAGCTTCTCCTCTGGCGCTCCCGCGAAACGAAGCGCGGGATACTTGAACTGCGGTCCGTGCACCCAGCGCCCGCGGCCATAGTAAAAGCAATACATGCCGAGTTTCCAGGCGAGGTTGGAGCGCTTGCGCACCACCGCAAAATCCAGGCTCTGCCGCCAGGCGGTCAGGATGAATTCCCATTGCAGCTTGGTCAGCTCGCGGGCTTTCAGCGCGTGCCCGCCCGCCATTCGCGTCTCCTCCAGCGGGGTGAAGATGGAGGGGACGTACAGCACTTTGTTCTTGCGGAGCCGGCCCAACAGGTCCAGCGACTGCTTCATGTCGTCGTCGGTCTCACCCGGCAGACCGACGATGAACGTGCAGACCGGGAACCAGTTATTGCGATTGAGAATCTGAATCCCCTCGACCACGATCTCCTGCCAGTCCCTCACGTCGAACGGCAACGCCTTGCCCGGCATGGTAAGCGCCGCCAGGCGCGGCGAGCCTGTCTCGATGCCGACCAGCGGCGAGAGGAACGTCTTGTCCGGGTGAGTAGAGGCAGGGTTGCGCAGAATGCTCTTGCCCAGAAGGACCTTGGACAGTTCCTGGATCAGGTGCGGATTGACGAGTGCCGGCGTGAGCGTGGCATGCGAGAGGGGTACATAATCTACGCCCTTGAGCCCGGCAACGGACTCGTAGAGGTTCACCAGGGCATCCGCGTTCGGCACATAGAAGGGAGAGCCGGCGCCGTAGATAAAAATGTCCTCCGAGACGGGGAAAATGCCCCTGCCGCCTTCGCGGATGTTCGCCTTGGCCACTTCCAGCAACTGTTCCGGGGGGAGCGAGATCCGCGTCTCCAGCGTCGGCGTGCAAAAGGCGCACTGCCGCCCGCATCCCCGGGTCATCTCCAGAATTCCGAAGGTCGAGCGCTTATGCGGAAGTACCATTTGCTGGAGGGCCGGTTCGGGCGCCCGCACCACGCGGGGAAAGCTCTGGCCCTCGTCGGCCATTCGGAACAGATCCGCAATTACGGCCTCTCCGCGGCCGATCACCAGGCAGTCCACGCCGAGCCGGTCAAGGGCGTCAACTTTTTCGATTTGCCAGGCGCCCGCGCCGCCGACGATCACCTTGGGCCGGTGCTTTCTAAGAGCGGGATGGAAGAAGATGCGCTCGGTTTCGTAGGCGTTGATCGGCCGAGCCGTGCTTCCAAATATGTTGCTGTAGACGCCCGTGGAGAAGGCCGCGCCGATCGGGTTGTGGGCGCTCACGCCGACTGCGCGCGTGCGAGGTCCGACGAACAGGTGCAGATTGTCCGGGTGGCAGACGGCCACGTCCTCAGGCGGGTAGTGGCGAAGCAGGATAGCCTCGGCCACCCGGGCGCCGTACGGGATCACGACCGCCGTCCCGTCCGGATGCGCCGCGTCCTCAAGATTCTTCTTGTAGGCGAACCTGGGTGCGAACTGCGCCGGTACGGAGGCATAGACCATCTGCTTCCAGGGGCTGAATTGCTGCTCCGTGCTTTCGGTGGCCGGGGCCGTGAGAACGAAACGGACACCACGAGGATCGTAAACCAACAATGACCTCCGCAAAAACCCCATTCATTTTCTCGCGTTGCGCGCCTCGAAGACAAGGGCTTGTGCTGTTCGGCAACGGGTCAGTTTGAATTCTCCCATCGTCTGGTTAGGGCGGCGTTTATGGAGCGCCGGCGTCCCGCCGGCTCCCGGGTCCTCTAGACTGCGCCGCACGACGATCCCTTACCCGCGCGCGCGAACCCGAGCCAATCGGTCAGCGAGGACCGGCGGTAGAGCGGCTTCGATCTCCGGCGTGATAAGCCCAGCGTCGTCCAGGTCCTTGAGGTGCGCTTCGTCATTGGCCCGAAAGCTGGTGAGCTTCATGCGGACCAGGTCCGCTAGGGGGATCAGCCGAACCCCTTTTATCTCTCGATACGTTCCTAATTCAGGGGTTGGCTCAGGATATTCCGGCCGAACCTTCTCGCCGGTGAAAACCAGATGGATCGCCCTCCGAGCCGACGGCTTCGCGGTCTGCACCAGCATGTCGACTCCGGCCAGGTGCCGGTGCTCGAGACCGAACGGCTCGGCGGCCCTTGCGATCTTGTCGAGGTCCTCGCGCCGCACGGCGACGTCAACGTCTCTGGTAAGTCGCCCGGCCTCGGGGTCGATCTCCTCCACGTACAGGTAGGCAGCCAAACCTCCGACGATCCTATACTCAAGTCCGGCGGAGGAAAAAATCTTCTCCACGAGCTCTGCCAAGTCAAACAGTTGTTCCACTCGCTCCTCGAAGAAGGCATTGTCGAAAACGGCCATGGCGACTCGCCCATTATCGCACCTATCGCCCCGATACAGTGGGGAGGAAAGGGTCAGTCTGAACTGTGCAGTCAAAGCGGCCCCGCATGGTCGCCGCGGCGGCCACCCGGAAAGGATGAAAACGCGGCGCCCGGCGGGCGCCGCGTATGGAGCGCCGGCCTCTGGCCGGCCCCGGGGCCGCCGGGACGGCGGCGCTCCATATTTTCAGGTCAGGATGCTGGACATGGAATGGTGCGGCGTGGGCTTCGGCGGTTGGGGACCACGTTCTGAACGCAGGGGCACAGCAGACCGATCACTTCACGCTTTCTTGAACGTCCTCCGGCCAAGCAAAAATCGCGCAGTTCAGGTCGTCCCATTTTTCCCATTTTTCTGATTTTCCCCCAAGGCCTTTAACCGTTGGGGAGGGAGAAATCCCGAGAAATGGAAATGGCTCCGCCGGTGCAACTCGCATCGGCGACCCTTCGGTGAGCGCCAAGTCCGCCACGGGGGGGGGGCTTGACAAGCGTGATATGCTATTCTTTATGGCCGTTATTAATTTCAAGAAGAAATAGAAGGTCTGCCGGGCGGGAGGGCCCGCGGCCCGCCGGCGGAAGCACACAGGGCAGCCGGGATACGGGCGGCGCGGAGACGCCGGCCCCGATCTTTGACAACTGAATAGCTTGAATTCGACCCGCAGCTTGCGGCTTGCGGGCTATTGTGCCGCGCGCGTCCCGCCCCGCCACGCGCGCCATTCCCAAACCCGGCTGGTACCTGCAGGACGTTTGGGCGCGGGGCACCGTGATCGGCGTGATTGCCAGCCCCGACCACGGCGGAGGCGGCGGCAAGGCGGCGGTCTATGCCGAGGATCTGACGCGCGAAGCCATCCTGGACGCCATCCGCGCGCGGCGCACCTTCGGAACCACCGCCGCGCGCATCTTCCTCGATGTTCGCGTCAACGGCCTGTTGATGGGCGAGACGGCGCCGGAAGCGGCCGGCAGGCCGGTCCAGGTGAAGATCAAGGTGCGCTGCCCGCAGGACATCGACCGCATCGAAGTGTGCCGGAACAACCGCTTTGTCTACGTCAACCAGCCCGAAAAAAGAGAGGCTGATTTGACGTTTCTCGACAACGATCCCATCGCCGGCTAC
>JAPLKX010000035.1 GCA_026387845.1 Candidatus Hydrogenedentota bacterium
GGTGACCGATCCTCCCTCGTCCCTGAAACCCGCGTTCCAGTCTCCGTTATCCATGACGTCCGGAAGCGTTGACTGAATATACTCTAGATCGTTTCCCAGAGGCTGGTAGTTCCAGTACAATATGTTCTCAATGCCACTGGCCACGTCAAAGTCGTTGTGCTGGATCTCCAGGTCAAGCTCCCCTCCTTCCCAAATGGCCGTGGCCACTTCTGCAAACACGTTGTTTTCGATGACGCTCTGACCGGCGGAGCTGTAAATGGCGACACAGCCTTGCTCGGCCGTTCCACTCCCGCCGTAAAAAGTGTTGTTGATCAGCGCAACATCTTGCCTTGTGCAGAGCGCACCTCCTACGCCTGATACGCCTGAGTAGGCACTACTGTTATACAGGAAAACGTTGCTGTACACCTGCAACTTACCGATTCCGCCACGCGATAAGACGGCACCGCCGTCATGGAGGCTGGTATTTTGACTAAACAGGTTGCGGGCAATCAGGAGTTCCTCACCGCCCGAAGTCAAGGCCAAGGCCCCCCCCGCCCCATTGCCATTGGTGGAGTTTCCCACGAAAACATTGTCCGATATCGCACCGCTGACCCACTTATTTAGCAGGATGCCGCCACCGTAACTGGCGCTGCTATTGGGGCTGCTATTATTGATAAACGTGTTGCCCGTGATATCGCCGGCAAAAGCGTACGCCATTGTTAGACCCCCGGAGGTATTGCCAATAAACGTATTGCCCGCGATGCTACCCCTGAAATCGTTCCACGCCATGAACCCGGCGCCGGAATTTGAGTCAAATAGATTTCCGGATACCGTGAATGTCGCATTATCGTGCAGCGTAAGATAAACACCACTACTTTGGTTACTTTCGACCACGCAGTTCGTAATGGCACCGCCGCATTCGGTCAACTCACAGCCGCCCCCACCCCCGCTCACCCGTTTCATGTCCTTCAATGTCAAGCCATGCAACGTGATGCTCAGCAGTGTGTCTCCCCGGACCAGAGGGCTCGCGGGGTGGCCGCTGAAGGCGCCGGAGATGATACAGGCTGACGCGCCGTCGTCACCTTGGATTGTCACTCCTTCGCGCAAGTCGATGGGAAAGAACTCACGTTGATTGTCGGGTTTTGCCGGGTCCGCATCGTATGTTCCACCCTTGACGTGGACAAACCATGGATCAGGCGTCGCTCGGCTGGTCATAATCCCCATCGCGTATGTGATGGACTTGAAGGGATCGCCTGCGGTCCCTGCCGTGGTCGATGTGTTCTGCCCGTTGGCCTGAGCGACGTAGATGTGCGTCGTATCGGCAAAGGCCGGCGCTGTAACGGCTACCAAAGCCGTGAGGAAAAGCAACGTTCCCGCCGCGCGAATGTGGTTCATACAATTCCCGCTCATGTTCGTTTCCTCCCTTTTCGTTTGTTCCTGCCCGCTGTTCCCACCTTCCTGTGCTCTCACCATGATTCCCCAAGATTTCCATGCTCGCGCCCATCACAGGCGCATGTGAGGCTATAATAGGTGCATTGTTCGCTGGTGTCAAGACGCATAAACCCAAAACCCACTAAAATGACATGCAGCCCTTTCCGGTACGCATCTTTCCGGTAGATAACCTCTGAACGAGGTTTGCCGGAGACGAACAAATGACGTGGCTGCGCGAAGTGGTGGAGTCCTTAATCCGCATGGTCAAGGTGGAGATCGCCGCCTTGACCGTCCTCGTTCCCCCGGATGATTTGGCCACAACTATTGCCGAATGTGCCCATAACCGGACAGGAAAATTACCGGATCGGCTCAAGGAGGCGTGTTTTCTGTTCACAGGCCTGCGCTTGCCCGTGGCTGGAGGGTAGTTTGGGCGCAAATCCCCCATGGGCGAAATGTGCCCCTTGATGCGCCGCAGTTTATTCCCGCCGCCATTCTCCGTAACTTTGCGCGATATAAGGCTTTATGTTATATTACTTCTGTTCCCAACTTCCGGCACGGGGGTTGCGTTGCTGCAGGTGGTTGTGAAATTTGTAACAGCTTCCGGCAGGGTTGCCCCCGGGGTTAAACCAGGATAACGCGCATGAGAGTACGCACATGAAACTTGCCAAGATCGTCAACCAGCTTAAGCTGGACCGAATGACGCCTGAGTTGTCCAACGAGGACATCGAAGTCTCGGGCGGGTACATCAGCGATTTGCTCAGCGACGTGATGGCGAACGCGCCTCGAGGCGGCGTTCTGGTGACTATCCAGGCTCATCTCAACGTGATCGCTGTGGCAGTCCATGCCGAACTGGCGGGCGTGGTGTTTGCCGCGGGCCGGCGGCCGGAAGAAGCTGTCCGGCAGAAGGCGGTCGAGGAAGGCGTGCGCCTGTACACGACGGGGGCGAGCGCGTTTGACGTAGCGGGGCGGCTGTACGAAATGGGTTTGCGAGGGTCGCAACAGTGAAGAAGTCTTACCGGACCGGGAGGCATCTGCCGCGTGCCGGGAGGCAGCGGGCGCATACCGGGAGGCAGCGGGCGTATGCGTGAACTGTCCCTGCATATCCTGGACGTCATCGAGAACTCGATCCGGGCCGGCGCGTCGATCATCTCTGTCGGCATCGTCGAGGATGTCGCGGGCGATGTGCTCGAAATCACTGTGGAAGACAACGGTTCGGGCCTCAACATCCCTGTCGAAGACGCCCTCGATCCGTTTCACACCACCAAGGATGGCAAGCGGATCGGGCTTGGCCTGAGCCTGTTTCAAGCCGCCGCAGAGCAGGCCGGCGGCGCCCTGACTATTGATAAATCCGACCTCGGCGGCGTGGCGGTGAAAGTCACTATGAGCCTCAGTAACATCGACAGACGGCCCTTGGGCGATTTGGCGGCCACGCTGTCTTCGGTCGTATGCACGAATCCGGACCTCGACTTGTGGTGCCGGTTCAGTTCGGGCGGGCCCGAGTGCGTGGTGCGCGTGTCCGACGTCGCCCGTGAGTTGCAGGTTAATGAACGGTGCGGCCTGGCGATCGCACGAAGGGTCTCCGAGAAGATAAGGAACGGTCTGGCCGGCATGAGCGGCCGGAGTTAGCCAAAAAGTGGGACACCCTCCAACAACAGCGCGCTAAGAAGCGGCGCGCTAAGAAGCGCGACGGGGGCGTCCCGACGTGAGCATTTGAAAAGGCAAAAAGAGGGACACCCCCCACAACAGCCGGGGGGCGTCCCAAGGGAGAACATGATGGCGGTAGACAAGGCAGTGTGCGCATGCGGCGCGGAAGCCTCCGAAGAGGAACTTCTCGCCCGGCTCGAGGAAGTCATAGCGGAATACCGGGAAAAACCCGGCGCCCTGATCCCCGTGTTGCAGATCGCCCAGGGCATTTTCGGCTACCTGCCGGAGGTCGCCCTGAAACGCATCAGCCTCGGTCTGGACAAATCGTACAGCGAAGTGGCGGGCGTGGTCGGGTTTTACTCGTTTTTTTCGACGACCCCCCGCGGCAAGCACATGGTCAGGGTGTGCCTGGGTACGGCCTGCTACGTTCGCGGTGGCAAACAGGTGCTCGAGGCGATCAAGAAGAAGCTCAACATCGACGTGGGCGAGACCACCGCAGACAGAAATTTCTCGCTGGGCGTGGCCCGGTGTTTCGGGGCCTGCGGCCTGTCTCCGGCGATCATGATAGACAATGAAGTCCACCAGCGCGTCAAGCCGGCCAAGGTTCTGGCCATTCTCGATCAGTACCGGCAGGAACCCAAACCCGAGGCCGCCGAGAACAAGGCGTAACCAAGCCGCGGCGCCAAGCGCTCACGGCGGTTGACGAAGGAGATCGAACAACATGGCAAACAAGATCAAGAACCCGCAGGAACTGGCGGCGCTCAAGGAAAAGGCCAAAGCCGACCTCGACCTGAGGATGGGCCCCAAGGAAATCCAGATCACCGTCCACATGGGCACGTGCGGAATCGCCGCAGGCGCTCGAGACGTCATGGCCGCCCTCATGGATGAACTCACAACCGCCGGCGCCCAAAACGTCACACTCCACCAATCCGGCTGCCTGGGCCTGTGCGACAGAGAACCCATGTTTACGCTCGTCGACAAGGCCGGCCAGGAGTTCCGGTACGGGAAACTGACAAAAAAGAAGGTGCATCGCATCGTTCAACAGCACGTGGTGGGCGGGTCGCCGGTCGCGGACGACCTGATCCAGGCATGAAGGCGGGATATTTTTGATGAAGTTCAAAATGAGGCTTTTAGACGGAGGCCCCGAAAAGCGGGGACAGGCGCCCTTTTTTCAAACTGCCGAAAAAAGGGAGCCAGTCCCCGTTTTTCGCGCCGCCGGGGCTGGTAGAAAGGAGACATTCCGATAATGAACAAGATTCGATCACACGTCCTGGTGTGCGCGGGAGCGGGTTGCGTGGCTTCGGGGGCGCTCGAGGTCAGTGCCGCTATCCAGGCCGCACTCGAAAAGCGGGGCCTCACGGGGGAGGTCTCGGTAGTGGAAACGGGCTGCCTGGGCCCGTGCGCGGTGGGCCCGGTGGCCGTCGTTTATCCGGAAGGCGTGTTTTACCAGGGCATCAAACCGGCGGACGCCGACGAACTGGTCGAGGAACACCTGCTCAAGGGGCGGGTGGTGGAGCGGCTGATACACAAGGCGCCCGAGACCGGCGAGACCGTGCCCGTGATGAACGAGATACAGTTCTTCCGTGGCCAGGAAAAGATCGTGTTGCGGAATTGTGGAATCATCGATCCGGCGCGTATCGAAGAATATGTTGCCCGCGACGGCTACCAGGCCCTGGCCAAAGTGCTGACCGAGCTCAAGCCGGAAGAGGTTATCGACCTCGTGAAGCGTTCGGGCCTTCGTGGCCGCGGCGGGGCGGGGTTCCCGACGGGGTTGAAGTGGGAGTTTTGCCGGAAGGCGCAGGGTGACACGAAGTTTGTATTGTGCAACGCCGATGAAGGGGATCCGGGTGCCTTCATGGACCGCAGCGTTCTCGAGGGCGATCCGCACAGCGTGATCGAGGCCATGGCGATCGCGGCCTACGCGATCGGATCTTCTCAAGGGTACATTTACGTGCGGGCTGAGTATCCGTTGGCGGTGGAACGGCTGGGCGTCGCCTTGACTCAGGCCCGCGAGTGTGGTTGGCTCGGCCAGGACATCCTGGGGACCGGGTTCAACTTCGATCTCGAGATCCGCATGGGGTCGGGCGCGTTCGTCTGCGGCGAAGAAACGGCCTTGATGACGTCGATCGAAGGCAAACGGGGCGAACCCCGGCCGCGGCCGCCGTTTCCCGCGCAATCAGGTTTGTGGGGCAAGCCGTCTTTGCTCAACAACGTGGAGACCTACGCCAATATCCCCGCGATCATTTTGAAAGGGCCCGAATGGTACGCAACGTTCGGCACCGAAAAAAGCAAGGGCACCAAAGTCTTTGCCTTGGCCGGCGCGGTAAACAATACGGGCCTCGTCGAAGTCCCGATGGGTACCACGCTCGAAAAGATCGTCTACGACATCGGCGGGGGCGTACCCGACGGAAAGGATTTCAAGGCGGCGCAGATCGGCGGCCCCTCGGGGGGCTGCATTCCGTCCTGGCACCTTGATGTGCCGCTCGATTACGAATCGGTAGTCGAGTTGGGCGCGATTATGGGTTCGGGCGGCCTGATTGTCATGGATGAAGACACCTGCATGGTCGACATGGCCCGGTTTTTCCTCGATTTCGTGCAGGATGAGTCGTGCGGAAAATGTCCCCCGTGCCGGATCGGCACCAAGCGGATGCTCGAGATCGTCACCCGGATCTGCCGCGGTGAAGGCAAAGAAGGCGACATTGAACGCCTGATCGAGTTGGGTAATACGATCAAAGACACGGCCTTGTGCGGGTTGGGCCAAACCGCCCCCAATCCCGTGCTCTCGACTATCCGCCACTTCCGCCACGAGTACGAAGCCCACATCCGTGACAAGTACTGCCCGAGCATGGTGTGCAAACGGCTGTGTCCGGCCCCGTGCCAGCGAAGTTGCCCGGCCGGTGTCGATGTGCCGAGCTACCACGCACTAATCACCTTGGGCCGGTTCGACGAAGCGCTCGACGTTATCCTGCAAGACAACCCCTTCCCTGGGGTGTGCGGACGCCTCTGCCCGCGGGCGTGCGAGGCCAATTGCCGGCTTGGCGAAACGGATGATCCAGTTGCGGTCCGGTCGCTCAAACGGTTTGTTGCGGACTATGAACGGGGACGCTGGAAACCCAGAAAGAC
>JAPLKX010000124.1 GCA_026387845.1 Candidatus Hydrogenedentota bacterium
CCTGGATCTCGAACGTCCTGGCCTTTTCCTTGGCCAGCGGCCGGATCCGCTGCGCAATCTCCTGGATATGCCGCGGCGTGGTTCCGCAGCAGCCGCCGATGCCTCGCACTCCGAGATCCAGGTATCGTTTCGCATAGCCCGCGATATAGTCCGGTGAGCAAAGGTACAACTGCCGGCCCCCCACCTCCTTGGGCATGCCCGCATTCGGCATGACGACCAGCGGGCGGTCCACCATCTTTACGACCTGCTCCGCCGCGGTCAGCAGCGCGTCCGGCCCAGACCCGCAGTTCATGCCCCATGCCAGCGGCTGGCCGAACTCCGAACCCAACGGCGCAAACAAGCGCGACAACGGCTCGCCCGCACCCGACTCGAGATCGTCGTATACCGTGCAACTCAGGATGAACGGAAAATCAAACTCCGCCATCGTCCTCGCGCACGTCTCCATCGCCTCGCGCGTCGGCTGCGTCTCAAACAGGATGAAATCCACGCCGCCCGCCATCAGCGCCTTTACTTGTTGCCGAACCGCCTCCTGCGTATCGCCTTCCGCCTCGCGCGGCACAGGCCCTACCGACCCCGCCACGTACACCTGCCGCGAACCATCCGCGCCCGAACATTTTTCCGCAACCTCCCGGGCCAGTGTCGCCGCCGCCAGATTGATCGCCTCCACCTTATCGTCCAGTCCGTAATTGCCCAGCGAAATCCGGTTCGCACCAAACGAGTTCGTCGTCAGCACGTCCGCACCCGCGTTGCAGTAGTCGATGTGGATTTCCCGGATGATGTCCGCGTCCGTCAGATTCAGTTCATCAAAACAACGCAGCGTCTGCACGTCCCGCCGGTAAATTTCAGTCCCCATCGCCCCATCGAAAATCACCACGCTCTCGTGCAACAGGCGCTCAAACTCTTCACGTCGCTTCATAAATCGTTCCCCGAGGTATACTCTCCGTCATTGTAGCATTCTGCCGGGGCCTATGTCCCATCGCAAAAAACAGGGACTCACTCGAATCTCGGCCCGCAGGCGGTTTGAAAATCGTGTCTGTCCGAAAAGCCGTAGGAGGCAACGCGGTGGGGTCGAGCTCCTGCTCGACCGTGGCTCCATCACCCCAACCTGAGCCTCGAAAGCGCCGCCGCCGCCGCCCGGTCGCGCGGGAGCGCGACCCCACCGCGTGCAGTCTTCCGCCTTTTTGTGGTTGCGGCCTTGGCCGCGCCGGGTCCATTCATATAAACTCTCCCCCAAGGAGAACCACATGCTCCAGATACTTCTTGCCCTATTCCTGCTCGCGCCCGCCCCCGACGCCCCCGTCTACCCGGACAAGCTCAACGTCATGGTCTACCAGGACGCGGGCGGCGCCATGCACGACGTCCAAACGCCCGGAGATTTGCAGATCCGCAGATCCCACACCCTTTCCAACATGCTCAAGGTGATGGGACATCTCCCCGACCGATCCAACCTGCCGCCGCTCGACGTCGAGACCGTCGAAACCGTCGACGAAGGTTCGTACGTCCGCAAAAAGATCCTGTTCACTACGGAACCCGGCGACCGGCTCCCCGCGTACCTGTGCATTCCAAAGAACATCTCCGGCAAAGTCCCCGGTATCCTCTGTCTCCACCAGACAACCGCCATTGGCAAGGCCGAAACCGTCGGCATCGGCGCCACCATAAACCGCAACTACGGCCAGGAACTCGCCCAGCGCGGCTACGTCACGCTCGCGCCCGACTACCCCGGGTTCGGCGACTATAAAATCGACGTCTATGCGCAGGGTTACGCCAGCGCAACCGCAAAGGGCATCGGCAACCACATGCGGTGTGTCGACCTGCTCGAGTCGCTGCCCGAGGTCGACCCCGACAAAATCGGCGCCATCGGCCATTCGCTCGGCGGCCACAACACCCTGTTCGTCGGCGCGTTCGACGACCGCATCAAGGTCATGGTAACCAGTTGCGGGTTCACCCGCTTCGCCAAATACTACAATGGCGACCTCACCGGCTGGTCCCACAAAGGCTACATGCCGCGCATCGCCGATGCCTACGAAAAGAATCCCGACAAGATGCCGTTCGATTTCCCCGAGATCCTCGCCGCAATCGCGCCCCGGGCCGTTTTCATCAACGCGCCCGTGCATGATGACAACTTCGAGGTTTCCGGCGTCCTGGACTGTGTCACAGCCGCAAAGCCCGCCTACGCGTTGTTCAACAAGTCCGACAACCTCTTCGTAATCTGCTTCGACTGCGCCCACGATTTTCCACCGGAAGCCCGGAAATTGGCTTACGACTTCATCGACAAACAACTCGCCTTCCCCCGGCCGCAGTCGCCGCATGATGTGCGCGTCGGTTACGCATTCCATGCGTTTGAGCACCTGGGCGGGTTCGGCCACCAGGGCGAAGTGGCCGCGGCCTGCGGCGCCACCATCACCTACGGCTCCGGCCTCGGCGTCCACGCGTACAGCGGCCTGCCCGTGCCCGATAAACTGGCACAGGACGTGGCGGCCGAACTCCAGTACAACCAAAAACTGAAAGCCGCCGGCATTAAAACGTGTCTCGGTTACCTCTGCGCCACGTCCATCATCGGTCTCGGCACGTTCGACAAGAACTGGCCGCCTGAGTTTCGCGCCAAATTCTCGACCCCGCCCGCCCAATGGCTCCAGCAGGGACGCGACGGCCAAACGCTCAAATCCTGGTACGGCGGCGACTACAACCCGGCCTGCATGAACAACCCCGATTGGCGCACGTACCAGCGCGAAATGATCAAACTCCAGCTCGAGTCCGGACACGACGGAATCTTCTTCGACAACCCGACCGTCCACACCGACGGCTGCTATTGCGAACATTGCATGGCGAAGTTCGCCGCATTCTGCGAGCGCGAAAACATCCCCGTCCCTGACACAGCGGCTGAAGCGATGCGCAACCTTGCCGTCGAGCAGAAAACCGCCGCGCGCGCGCGCTTCATGCGGTTCCGCTCGACCATCGCCGCCGATTTCTTCTCCGAAATGCGCGCCTACGCCAGAATTCTTGATCGAAACGCACTCCTCACCGCCAACAACAGCCTCAACCACCCCTCCGTCTTCTTCTCCCAATCGCGCGGGCTCGGCTACACCATCTACGAGATGAGCAGAGTCGAAGATTTCGTCGTGGTCGAAGACATGTCGACCCAGCCGCGTGTCACCGGCAACGGCGATTCAATCGAGTACGGCCCGATGTACGCCATGACGCGCGCCATCAGCCACGGCAGACCGCTCGTCGCCGTCACCATCGCCGAAGCCGATTACCACACCCCGCCCAACCTCGTCCGGCTCGCCATGGCCGAAGCCGCCGCGCACGACGCTTCCTATATGCTGTGGTCGACTTGGCCCGAGAACCAGCGCCAACGGATGATCGACGCGGTTAGGCCGCAGGCCGATTGGCTGCGTTCCCACGCTACCCTGTTTGAAACGACCACGCCCCGGCGCGATGCCGCCGTTTTCCTTCCGTTCCGCCGATGGACCAAAACCGACAAGTGCGCCGTTTCCGACATCGCAACGCAACTTACCCGGCGCAACGTCCAGTACGCCGTCTTTTGCGAGGACGATTTTTCGCTCAAAGAACTCACGAAAGCCCCCGTGCTCGTTGTTGAAGAACAATCTGTCTTGAACGGGCGTGAAAATGAAATCCTCGATGAATACGTCGCCGGCGGCGGTAAAGTAATCTTCGCCGGCAACGATGGTTGGCTCAGAAAGATCGGCCGTTCATTAGTTATCAAAAACGCGCCGCACGTCCGCGGAGTTGTGGGCGATGCCGAAAACGCCACTTCCGTTTTACTCTACAACCTCAACATCCGCCGCATCTCTTCATTCGAAGATGCCGTCACCCCGGCAGAACATCTCAAACTCGAAATCAAAATCCCCTGGAAACAAGTCGCCAGCGTCACCCTCTCCACCGCCGACCAAAATTCTGCCGGCGCCCCCCTCCCCTTCTCCCTGACCGGCGACACCCTCTCAATCGAAATCCCCGCGCTCCACATCTCCGCCCTGTTACTAATCAAAGCAACGTAGTCTCTTTGAGTTCTTTGTGGCCAAATGTGCTGGAAAGCGCGCGCCCGGAAAAAGCGGATCAAGATTGGTGCAAAGGGTCATGTTCCGCGCGCGATATGTCCCAAATAGGGGAGTTGCCCGTCCTACTACGGCTGTTCAAAGCCATCCTTAGACGGCTGTAATTGGGCCGCAAACGACCTCGGAGAACGGCCATCACGCCAGAATCCGTCTTGAACTCGCCGGTGTGTGAGTCTACAATTGTGGATAACCAGCCGGTGAGGGTCACGGGCTGGTCCATCTGGGAGATGTCGGGAAGAATGATCCGTTGGATGCCGGCGAGGCCCAATGCCCACGTAACCCGCCGAAAGGAGAAATGCGATGAGAAGCCGCTTCATTAGTCTGGGAGTTCTTGCGTTTTTCGTCATGCTGGGTGCGTCGAACACTACGGCCCGCGCCGCCGCCGAACCCGTCCCCGCCCCAAAAGCTGCCGCCTCCGCGCAGAAAAATCCCGCCGAACTCAGCGGCTACTGTCAGATCAACCTCAAGCAACTGGGCTTGGTCTTCAAGATGTTCGCCAACTAGAGCAAGGGAGGGCGATTTCCTTCCTTGTCGGCCCAGCCCGGCTGCCTCATGTTCGCCAACGAAGGGGCCGGCGCCAGTCAGGTCTATCCGGAATATCTGACGGACTTGAACATACTCATCTGTCCGGCCAGCAGCGCGGCGGGTCTCCTCAACGACCCCGCCGGGAAGTCGGACCCGAAACTGATGATTGACGACCGTAGCTACTTCTACCTCGGGTACGCGGTGACGAACGAGGCCGACATCAAAGCCTTCGCGGAAGCCTACAAAGACCGGATGGCCAAGGGCCTCAAAATGGACGAGGACCTGAAGACGCCCAATGGCCAACTCTATCTGCTTCGCGAAGGGGTGGCGCGTTTCTTCGTCACCGACGTCAACTCCCCGGCCGCTTCAGCAATAGGGCAGGCGATCATCGCGGTCCTCATCGAGCGCCCGGGTAACCACGGGCGAGCGGGCGGCAATGTCCTCTACATGGACGGACACGTCGAGTTCATCCCCGAGGGAGAGTGGCCGATGACAAAGGACACCCTGGACGCCCTCAAAGAAATCGACGCACTCAAACCATCGCCCAAGCCCTGAACGCGAAAGAGCCCAGATTCCGTCCGACACAGGTTTTGAACCAGTGTTTGTCCCGTTGTTTTTGTGGGAGGTCTTGTTTCTGGCATAATCGGTTGTTATGAATGCACTTGCAGCGTTGATGATGGTTTCTGCGGCGGCCATGGACGTGTGGACGCAATCCCCTATGGCGCGGGTGTTCCCCGACTCGACACGGCCAAAGCCGACGATCAACGCAGACCACCGAATTTATGCCGCCACAGGCGAGTTCGAGTCGATACAGGTCTGTGTCCGTGCCGGCAAAGAGGGGCTGCAAAACGTCCGCGTTACCGCTCCGGCTCCCGATAACACCATACCGGCACCGGTGTTACGCCGGGTGGGCTACGTCCGGATACCCGCGCCGTCGCCGCGGGCGGTTGGCGAGCGCGAGCTTTGGCCGGACCCGCTGTTGGCGTACGCGCCGTTCTCGCTTGGGCCGGATGAGGCGGCGTCGGTGTGGGTTACTTATGCCATACCGAGAGATGCCAAGCCGGGGCTGCGGACCTCTAAAATCATGGTCAAAACTGATCCAATTCGAGGCAAAAAACGCTCAAATTCGCTCTCAAATGAGCGCGAAATTGAGCTCAAGATCACGGTGTTTGACTTCGCCCTTCCCGAGACGCCGGCTCTCCGCACCGCATTCCCCCTTGACCGCGGGGCCATAAAAGCCTTCTACGGCATCGACGACACCGACCTCGAAAAGTGGAAACCGATCTATGACGCGCTTGCGCCGTACCGCATTTCGTTCCGCGTGTGGGATGGCACGGAAGGTCTGGTGGCGCTTAATGGCGGTCAGTTTGATTCATCCAAGCTCAAGGAGCACGTCGAGTATGCGGTGAACACCGGGCATATGAACAGCATCGACGTTGGCGGCGGCCCGGGCGGGTTGGCCTTGTTTCCTGAGCCTGATAAGACGGACCCGGCGCAAGATCCGCTTCAGGCGTACTTGCGCAGCGTGGCGCCCTGGCTAAACGATGTCCCGCCGGGGGCCGAACCGCCTCAGGACCCGCTCCAGCCGTTCCTCAACGACATCGCAGACTGGCTGGATTCGCACAACTGGCTGGACAAGGCGTATATCGAGCCGGTGGTGCTGCCCGACCGGTCGCTGTGGCAGACCGTCCGTGACACGGCGTTCCGCGTCAGAATAAATGAGAACCGTATCCCGAGGTTGCTCGAGGCGGATGTCCACCCGTTTTTCGAACGCTATACGCGCATCTGGGCGATGCCCTTATGCCGGTACGACCCCCACGCCGACGAGCGCCTGCGCCAGGGTGTCAGCCTGCTTGACATCGCTGAAAGTCCCGCGGAGTCCGTGAAAGCGTCGTCGGAAGGCTCACTGCCGCAGCAGGCCGGTGCGCACGAGTCGTATACGACGCTCAGCGCCGAAGCGTGCGACGGCTCGGTGTTCACCTACTGGGTATCCAAAGACGCCCCGACTCCGAAAAGGCCCGAGTGGCTCGAGGTCAAGCTGAAGCAGCCGGTTAAGACGGATAAGATGCGCGTCATATGGAGAACGGGTTGCGAGGCGGCCGCAACGAGTGTTTTTTCGCTTCGCGACGGGTATCCGCCGGCGCGCCTCGATGTCCAGTGGGAAGAGCGCCCGCAAGTCGTCGCTTACGGCCAAACGTGGCTGCTGGGCACGCTTAAAAGCCCGCAGGTGCTCAGCCACCTGCGGATCGAGTTTACCGAATCCTGCACGGGCGGGCCGGTCGGCGTCAGCGAAGTCATTATGGGCGACGGCTCTCTGCAGCCGCCGGAGACATTCGAGCCCATCGAGCCGTGGCTGTTCACGCACGAGCAGGATTTCCCGTCATTCCACGTCGATGCCCACACCTCCGAATTCCGGCTGGCCCCTTGGGTGTGCTTTTCCCAGCGCATGGCCGGGTTCGTTCACTCGGGGCTCAATAAGTGGCCCGCGGACTGGAAGGGGCTCGATGCGGGCGCACCCATCCTGGCCGGCTCCACTCTGAACGACGTCCTTTTCTATCCCGGCCCTGATGCGCCGATTGCATCCATACGGGCGGAGTTGTTGCGCGACGGGCTGGAGGATTACGAGTATTTGCGGCTGCTCGATCTGGCGGTGGC
>JAPLKX010000734.1 GCA_026387845.1 Candidatus Hydrogenedentota bacterium
AACGCGCTCACGGGCCCCGCGGATCATCGTTTGGCCGGCGTATCCCGGGTCGACCGTCATCACCAGCACCCGGTCGGCCAGGTCGAGCAGGTAGTCCAGCTTCGTGAGCGGCGTCGCCGGATTGATGGCAATACCCGGCGATGCGCCGGCTTCCCGGATCTGCGTCAGCACCCTGTGCGAGTGGATACACGCTTCGACGTGCACCGTCACGATCGAGCAGCCCGCCTCAACAAACCGCTCCACATAATCCTCCGGCCGCGTGATCATCAGGTGCGCGCTGCACGGGATTCCACAACACCCACGCACCGCCTTGATCACGTCAAAACCCAGCGTAAAATTCGGTACGAACCGCCCGTCCATCACGTCAAAATGAAGTTCATCACACTTCGCCGCTTCCAGCACCTTCAGGTCGTCTTCAAGCCGCGCAAGGTTCGCGCACATCACCGAGGCCGACCAAATCATTTTCCGCCCGTTACTCAAACGCCGTCTCTCCCCGTTCCCGCAGGAACGCATTTACCGACTCCCGCTTCGGCATCGACGGCTGCGCCCCCGCCACCGTCGCCGCCAGCCCCCCCGCCGCGTT
This sequence comes from Candidatus Hydrogenedentota bacterium, assembly GCA_026387845.1. Taxonomy (GTDB): domain Bacteria; phylum Hydrogenedentota; class Hydrogenedentia; order Hydrogenedentales; family SLHB01; genus JAPLKX01. The sequence goes on from JAPLKX010000734.1 coordinate 584, forward strand.
GGCAAACGCCAGCGCAGACCGCCGCGGCATCGCGTCCCACGCGCACGCAAGCGCCGCCGTGAACGCGTCACCCGCCGCCGTCGTATCAACCACCCGCACCGCAAACGCCGGCACGTATACCTCGTCCTCGCCAACGTAAAGGCAGCCGTTCGCCCCAAGCTTCATCACCACCTCCGTTGCGCCCAAGCCCATCAGCGCGTTGGCCGCCCGTCGCGCGTCCTCCACAGACGAGATCGGAATGCCCGTCATCGCTTCGGCTTCCGTCTCATTGGGCGAAAGAATCGCCGCTTTCCGGATGATCGACTGCGGCACCTTCTGCGCCGGCCCCGCATCGACAATCGTCAGAACGCCCGCATCGCCCGCCATGTCAAGAACTGCCTCCACCGTATCCAGCGGGATCTCGAGTTGAAGCAGGACCGCATCCATGCTCGGCATCAGGTCCTCGAGTTGTTCCACGTCTGACGGCCGGACGCTCGAGTTGGCCGCCGGCACAATCACGATGCTGTTCTGCCCGTCGTCACCCACGCAAATCAGCGCCGTACCCGTCGGCTGTGCCGCGTCAGACTTAAGATGCGTAATGTTGACACCCGCCGCCGTCAGCGTTGCCCGCTGCATCTGGCCAAACGAATCATTGCCCACGCAGCCCGCAAAAAAAGTCTGCGCGCCCAGCCGGCCCGCGGCCACCGCCTGGTTCGCCCCTTTACCGCCCGTCACCGTCTTAAACGACCTCCCAATGATGCTCTCTCCAGGCCGCGGACACCGCGGCGCCCCCGCCACCAGATCAATATTGGCGCTCCCCACTACGAGAATCCGTGGTCTGGTCATTCTTCTCTCCCCGCGCGCGCGCGGCCTATTCGCTTTTGTTGCCCGCGTGGTACAACAGCATGCAGCACCCCGCGCACGGAGTGAACAAACCCTCCCGCGCTCGCCGCCGAAACGCCCGAAACTTCTCGTTGTTCCATGCCGATTTCAAACTCGTTTCACGCACATTACCCACCCGCGTCACCCAGCACGGGTGAACGTCCCCCTTGCTGCTCACTATCAGCGTCGACCACAATTCCGGGCATTGAAAGTCCCGCAGGTCCGTCTGGCCCGCGTAGTACCTCACTATCTCCCGGTCCGGCATGTTCGGCGTGCGCAACTCCACACCCGCCTGCTCCGCGGCACGCCGCGTGTCGCGCAGCGCGTCAGACACCCGCTGCGGGTCCAGCCGCGGCGAGTTCAGTTGCGGCATGCTGTAACCCGACGGGTCCCGTGACCCGAACCCCTGGAGCTCCTGGTTGCGCACCTCCAGCGTGAAATTCACCACGTCGCCGCCCGCGTCCGCCACAATTTGCGGCATCCACGACAGGTAATCAAGGTTCCCTTTCTGGATTACCGTCGTCACGTGGATCACCGGGCATCGCCGGCCACGTTCCCGCCGCATACTCGACACCATCTTGATCGCGTTGATCGTCTTGGCGAACCCCCCTTCACCCCTGATCCGATCGTTCACTTCCTCCGGCCCTTCGAGCGATAACCCCAGGATATTAAACCCGACGCCCCCAAATCGCCGCGGCGTAAAATCCATCAGATGACGCACACGCTCTTCCGTCAACATCGTCCCGTTGGTAATCATATGCGTGCGGCACCGCGAGCTCGCACACCCCAGCAGGTCCAAAAAATCCCCCCGCACGAACGGCTCTCCGCCCGTGAACGAGATCAAACCCCAACGAGGTACCTGACGGATCACTCCCAGCCACTCCTCCGTCGTCAACTCCCCCTCCTTCTGCTGGCCCGGCGGCGTCTCCCGCAGCCATTGAATGTACTGGCACATCTGGCAGCGCAGATTGCACCGCCGCGTCATCTCAAAAATAAAAAACGGAGCCGGCAACGCGTAACCCTGCCGCGAAAAACGGTACGGCAGCAGCGTGTACGCCCGAATCGCCGCTCGGTGAAGGTGCGTTAAGTCCGGAAACAGTTTCATACGCCTATTGTACCGTCTCCACCCGCACCACCTCCACTAAGCCCTCCCGGAGCAGCCCGGCTTCCCCAGAAGTCGCCACTTCGCCAAATTCCCCAAAATCTAATCCTCCTTATGTCGCTTATGTCCCTTACGTCCCTTCTCCGTCCATCCTTCACCCAAACCCCAAACCCCAAACCCCATACCCCATACCCCATACCCCAAACCCCATACCGCAGGTGAAATCTATCTCCGCAATTCTATATAGTTCTCCCCGGTGCAAGTCCTACCCGGAAGGAGCGGCGACTATGGTTTCGGCTTGTTTGGTTTCAATCTGCATTTCCGTCATGGGCGTTGCGCCCATGGACAACTCGGCTGCCGTCAGGGATCTGTTTGCCAACCCAACCCGCGACTTTGCCTGCGCGCCCTTGTGGGTCTGGAACGATCTCATCACCGAAGATCAGATTACCCACAGCCTCGAAGCGTTCGCCGCGGAGAACGTTCGCCAGGTATTTGTCCACCCCCGCCCCGGCCTCATGACGCCCTACATGTCCGACGACTGGTTTCGCCTGTGGAAGCACACCCTCAAGGAAGCCGAGCGCCTCGACATGAACGCCTGGATTTACGATGAAAACTCGTACCCATCCGGGTTTGCCGGCGGCCTCGTGCCCGAGGCCATGCCAGACGCTCGAGCCAAAGGACTTACACTCAAGCCCGTCAAAAAACCCGAACCCTGGCACGACGGCGCGCTCGCCGTCTACAAAAAAGATGGCGGCTCCTACCGCCAGATCACGGAAGACGTAAAGGCCGGCAAAGAGTTTCCCGAAGGCGAATATCTCGTTGCACGGCTTGAAGACACCAAAAGCTCCCCATGGTTCGGCGGCTGGTGGTACGTCGATGTCCTCCGCCCCGACGTCACCCAGAAATTCCTCGAGGTCACCCTCGAAGCCTATCGCAACCAGTTCGGCGGCTCGTTCCCCGAAAGAGTCCCCGGCTCTTTCACCGACGAACCCCACCTCACGCCCATCGGCGATTTCCATTGGACCCGCGACATCGTACCCCTATTCCAGGCACGGTGGGGGTATGACCTCATCGACAACCTCCCCAGCCTCGTCGAACCCGTCGGCGACTGGAAAAAAGTCCGCCACAACTACTACCAACTCCTCCTCGAACTGTTCATCCGGAACTGGGCCGTGCCCTATTTCGATTACTGCGCCAAGAACAACATCGAGTTCACCGGCCACTATTGGGAACATGAATGGCCAAACCCCAAAGTCGGGCCAGACAACATGGCCATGTCCGCATGGCAGCAACGCCCCGGCATCGACACCCTGTTCAACGACCCCTATGACTTCGGCCCCCACGCACAGGTCGGAAACACCCGCGCCGTTGTCGAAATCGCCAGCGTCGCTAACCAGCTTGGACACACCCGCACCCTCTGCGAAGCCTACGGCGGAAGCGGGTGGGACATGCGGTTCGAGGATATGAAACGCATCGGCGACTGGCTGTGCGTCCTCGGAATCAACACCATCGACCAGCACCTCGCACATATCACCCTGCGCGGCGCAAGAAAGCGCGATTATCCACCAACCTTCACCTACCACGAGCCGTGGTGGAACTCCTTTGACATTTCCGCCACCTATTTCGCCAGGCTCTCCCTGGCCCTCTCAAAAGGCCGGCAAGTAAACAAAATCCTCCTCATCGAGCCAACCTCGTCCGTCTGGATGTATCCCCGCGACCAGCGCGAACAAGTCGGAAACCAGTTCCAGCAACTCGTCCACAAGCTTCTCGCCGAGCAGATCGAGTTCGACCTCGGTTCCGAAGACGTCATCGCGCGAAACGGCGCCGTCGACCGCAAAGGGTTTGTCGTCGGCCAACGCACCTACGATACCGTCGTCCTCCCGCCGGGCATGGAGAACATCAACACGCCGGCGCTCAACCTGCTCGAAATGTTCGGGAAAGCCGGCGGCCGAATCATAGCCTGCCAGGTCCCATCGCTCGTCGATGGCGCCAAATCCGACCTGCCCGCCGCCATCCCCTGCCAGAAATCAGATCCCGGCCAGCTCTTGGGCGCGCTCGTACCCGGGCCGGGCGAGCCGTTTGTGATCCGCCGCGCCGAGAACAAAGCCCTGCTGTTCCATCAGCGCAGGGTGTTCGACGACGGCGAACTTCTGTTCCTCGTCAACACCAGCCCCGACATCACCGCCTCAGGCGCCATTATGTCTGCCACAAAAGGCATCGAAGCCTGGGACCTCGAAACCGGCGCCATATACGGTTATCCCTCCACTCAAACCAACACGTCACAAGGCAAACCCGTCACCAGCGCTAAGTTCGATCTCCCACCCGCCGGCAGCCTGCTGCTGTTCCTCTCGAACAAGCCCGTGACGCTCGCGCCCAAACCCGCGCCCGGCGGAACGCCTGTCCCGCCCGCCGGTCAAATCTCCGCCACCCCAACCAACCTCAACGTCCTTACGCTCGATTACGTCGACGTCACCGCCGGCGGCGAAACAAAGACCGGCGTCCCGTTCAAAACCGCCGCCCAACTCGCCTTCCAGAAAAACGGAATGGAACGAGACCCGTGGGATCACGCCGTACAGTTCCGCGACGAGTTCCTCAAACTGACCTTCCCTCCGGACAGCGGATTCACCGTCACGTACCGGTTCAACATCGACGGACCCGTGCCCAACCCCATCTATTTCGTCGTCGAGAGGCCCGATCTCTACACGATCCAGTGCAACGGCAAGCCCCTTGACAACAAAACCCCCGAATGGTGGCTCGACCGCGCCTTCGGCCGGCTCGACATCACCTCACTCGCCTCTACCGGCGAAAACACCATCACACTGACCGCCTCGCCGTTCACCGTCTTCCACGAAATCGAAGCCGCATTCGTCCTCGGCGATTTCGCGCTCAAACCCGCCGACAAAGGCTTCACCATCGCCGCCGTGTCCGCCCCGCTGGCCCTCGGCCCATGGAACCAGCAGGGCCGGCCACTCTACGGCCATGGCGTCACCTATACACGCTCGTTTGACGTCCCCGCCGTCGCCGGCAACTATTTTGTCTCCCTCCCCGATTGGTACGGCAGCGTCGCCAACGTCGCCGTCAACGGCCAACCAGCCGGCACGATTTACCGCCAGCCCTACGCCTGCGACGTTACCAAGTTCATCAAACCCGGTCCCAACTCCCTCGAGGTCACCGTTATCGGCACGCTCCGCAATACACTCGGACCGCACCACGGGCAGCAGCGGCTCGGATTTGCATCACCCGGCTCATGGGACAAGGCCCCCGAAACCGGCCCCCCACCCGGAGCCGCCTACGACTCCGTAAAATATGGCCTCTTCAAGCCCTTTGACCTGTTGCAGGCCAAATAAGTGAGAATCAGCGACCACCGGTGGCAAAGCCGGTGGTATGAGGAAGGCCCTTAAAAGGCCACCACGCACTTGAAACCATCGCGCGACTTTGACAAGCACCATACAGGCTCGTGTACTGGTCGAGTCAGCCGGGTTTCAGCCGGCTCCTCTTTGCGCCCGGCTTTAGCCGGGGCGGGACCAGCCGCAGGAGGTCGAAAGCGCGCTTCAGCGTGGCTTCCTGTAGTGGCTTTAGCCCTTGTCCATGTGTAAGTACTGCACGCCGGAATGGCAGAGGTTGTCAATCTCACCGGCAGGGCCGGTAGATTAGTTTCTTTTGGCGGCTCCGGGCGCTCGACCGGCGCGCCCGCCGCCACCAATATGCGAACGGAGAATTTTGCCGTGAATCTGCTCATCATCTCAGCCATCATGGTATACGGCGGGCTCATTCCAAAGCTGGTTACCGAAGGTTTTGGCTGGCCCGGCAAAGTCCCCTCCAAAATGGTGGCATCGACCGGGTTCATTCTCGCCGCCCTGGCCTCCGGCGCGCTCAACACAACCTACGGCCGCATCGTACTCATTGGCTTGGCCTTTTGCTGGATCGGCGACCTCCTGCTCGAATACGACCGCGCGTTTCTACCCGGCCTCGTCACGTTTCTCCTCGCCCACGTCGCTTTCATCGCAGGATTCGCAACACTCGGCCCACGCCTCTCCTGGGCAGTGGCCGCTGCCGCACTCGCCGCACTCGCCGCCGCGGCCGTCGCCGTATACCTCCACCCCCACGTCCCCCGCGCCATGCGACTGCCCGTATACGCCTACATGGCCGTCATCTCCACCATGGTCGTACTCGCCACCGCCGCAACCGGCGCACGACACACACCCGCAATCCTCGCAGGTGCCGTCCTCTTCTACGTCTCCGACCTCTTCGTGGCCCGCAGACAGTTCGTCACGCACTCGTTCAAAGACACCCTCTACGGAAACCCCCTATACTTCACCGCCGTCTGGCTCATCGCCCTCACTCCCGGCCTCATTTGATCGCCTGCAAAATTGTGCCCCAGCCGTCCCGCCTGCAAAATTATGGTGTGGCCGTCCCGCCTGCACATCCCCCTCCACAAAGCTCAGTTTTTTTCCCGCCCCCCAACTTCCCCTTGCCCCGCCCCAACTCTATACATGAATTCTGATCAAGATATTGAAAAACTTTTGCACTCTTCGGTCGGCCCGCTCACAACTCCTTTACCTAAAAAGCGTCTCGCAGGTCTTCTAATCGACAATCGACAATCGACAATCGACAATCGACAATTTTCAATTCCGCGTTCCGGTGTGTCCACTGCGTCCACTGTGTCCACGACGTCCACTATGTCCACTGCATGAATTCTGATGAAGATATTGAAAAACTTTCGCACTCTTCGGTCGGCCCGCTCACAACTCCTTTACCTAAAAAGCGTCTCGCAGGCCTTCCAATCGACAATCGACAATCGGCAGTTTTCAATTCCGCGTTCCGGTGTGTCCACTGCGTCCACTGTGTCCACGACGTCCACTATGTCCACTGCATGAATTCTGATGAAGATATTGAAAAACTTTCGCACTTCTCAGCATCAAGCGTTGCAAGTCTCTGCACATCGCCTACTTATCACCCATCTCTGAGGGCGTGTTCCTTCATCCTTCTGACTCCTGACTCCTGACTTCCCCGTCCACCGACCACCGGCCACCGGCCACCGACCACCGGCCACAGACCACTGTCCAGTTTGGTTGCGGCCAACGGCCGCGCTGCGTCCTATGCGTCCTATACGTCCTATCTTTCTACCTCTGCACCACCTTCACGACACGATCCACGTCTCTTCCTCCAGGGGCTGTCGATTTAATCGGAAAAGAGCTGATGACAGTACATTCCGGGTCATCAAAACAGTCTACCGACCTCGAGATCTTGCAACCTGGGCATCCTGCGAAGCCGATTTTTTTTGATTCTCATTTTTGCCTATTAAATCGACAGCCCCTCCAGGCTCCAGTCTGCTTTTCCTCCAGCCCGCTTTTCCTCCGGTCTCCGGACTCCAGACTCCAGTCTGCTTTTTTGATCCTGCCTTCTTCTTTGGCTAATATCGACTTCAACATAATGAGGCTAGTGAGGTTGGAGGCCGTTCAGGCGTGTGTTGTGCGGGAACTTTATGTAGCAGGTTCCGATTGCGGCAATCTCCATTGCTTGACTTTGCATTCGAGAAACGGCTAGCCTCGATAGTGCTGCGGGGCTGCGGTGAAAGGCCCTTCCAATGCGATTAAAGGCCGACCTCCACGCCCACGCCGCCGACGATTTCCAGGACCGGATCAGCCACTCCGCGGAAATGCTTATCGACGCCGCGGCAAAGTTGAATTATGACGTGGTGGCGCTCGCGTGCCACAACCGGGTCGTCCACACCCGCCGCATCGAGGAATACGGAAGAAGGCGCAACATCGTCGTGGTCCCCGCGCTCGAAGCCCTCATCGAGGGCAAGCACGTGGTCATCCTGAACCCCGACCCCGAACACGCCGCCGCTAAAACGTTCCACCAACTGCGCGCAATCGGACGACGCGGCGCGTTCATTCTCGCGCCACACCCGTTCCATCTGGACAACCGATGCCTCGGTAGGAAACTCCTCCCAAACATCGATTGTTTCGACGGGATCGAGTATTGCAGCCTTTACCGGCCCTGGCTCAACCCCAACAACAAAGCCCAGCGGCTCGCCCGGAACCACGGCCTACCCATGGTGGGAACTTCCGACTGCCACTCGTTTCCCTACAGCGGCGCCACGTTCTCCTGGATTGACGCAACCGAGCGGTCCGTGCCCGCCGTCATTGAGGCGCTCCGGGCCGGCCGTGTTGCCGTCGATACACGCCCAAAGCCGATTGGCGCCACATTGCAGGCACTCGCTTGTTTTGTGCGGGACAAAGCAAGGGATATATACTCGAACGAACGGTGAGGCTTAGATGTCACCACAAAACAGTTTTTGTGCTTTCGGTCGTTTTCACTGCGGTTTAGTTGCAGCAAAACTCATGATTTGTAAACTTTGTTTGTGGTGACGCAGATTGAGGAGGTTCTGGGCAGGTGATCGATCGCATTACCATCCTGGGCGGAAGCAGCGTCTACACACCTGAATTCATTCTGGGCGCCATTTCGCACAATCTGAACGTCAAGGAAATCGTACTCGTCGGCCGGGAAGGCCCCAAACTCGGCATCGTCGCCAAGTTTTGCAAGCGCCTCATGGACCGCACCGGGTTCCCCGTCGCCATCTCCAGCACCACCAACATCACCGAAGGCGTCCGCGGCGCCCAGTACATCCTCAACTGCATACGCGTCGGCGGGATGAGCGCCCGCATGAAAGACGAAAAACTCCCGCCCCAGCTCGGCATGGTCGGCGATGAAAGTCTCGGCGCCGGCGGATTTGCCAACGCCATGCGCACCCTGCCCGTCGTATTCGATATCGCCAAACAGGTCGAACTGGTCAATCCCGAAGCCACTTTCATCAACCTCACCAACCCCCTCGGAATCGTCGTCGAGGCACTCACCAAGTATTCCAACCTCAAAGTCATCGGCGTGTGCGACCTGCCCGGCGTCTGCATCAAACGAGTCGCCGAGGTCCTTCACTGCCAGCCCGGCGATCTCGTCGTCGATTATATCGGCCTCAACCACATGGGCTGGATTCAAGACGTTAAAGTCGACGGCCGAAGTTGCATGGCCAACCTCCTCGAAAAACTCGAGCGGTACAACGAGGAAGGGTTCGACCACAACCTCATCGAACTGTTCCGCATGGTTCCTACAAGAATTGTCAGCCTCTTCTTCACCCAGGACGAAGTACTCAAAAAACAGCGGTCATGCGCCCGGGTCCGCTCCGAAATCCTCCACGAGGCCGAACAGCAGATCCTCCGCCTCTACCAGGACGAACACCTCTGCGACCTGCCCGATCTCACCCGCGAACGAAAAGCCATCTGGTACGATGAAACCATCATTCCCCTCATCGAAACACTCGAAAGCAAGTCCGAGCGCGACGTCATACTCTGCGTCCGCAACGGCAATTGCATCCGCGACTTGCCCGAAAACTGCAGCGTCGAGATCCCCGTCCAGATCGGCCGCAAACGGGTCAAGCCCCGCCAAGTCGGCAACTGCCCGAGGTTTCTCAAGGGGCTGTTTATGTCTATAAAAGAAAGCGAACGGCTGACCATCGAGGCGTCGCGGCACAATAGCTACGAGTTCGCCCTCCAGGCACTCACCATCAACCCGCTTGTGCCCTCCCTGCAGGCCGCCAAAAAATTTCTCAATCGCGTTATTAAAGATGAATCGCTTGTACTCCACTAACGGGTCATCACAAAATAGGTTTGCGCTCCGGGAGGTTTTCACAGCGGTTTGATTGCGGCAAAGCTCAGGATCTGCAAAGTTTGTTTTGTGGTGACGCCTAACGGTAGGAACATCGGGGTAAACGTAATGAAAAGGATCGGGTGGATGCGAACAGCAATAGCAGGGCTTATGGTTATCATGTGCGCGGCGGCGATGGCTCAGCAGATCCCGCCGGTGGTAGGGGGCAGCGGCACACTCAAGGATCTGGCGGGGTCGCAAACTCTCGTAACCGTCGTCCTCAAAGGCAGCGGCGCGCTCGACCAAAACCTCAAGGTCACCAACGTCGGGCCCGACTATCTCCGCGTCGTCGACCAAAACGGCGAGAGTTCCGCATACCTGTTCGAGTCGGTCCAGGAGGTTCGCGTGCAGAAGGGTGCGGTTGAGAAGCGTGAAGTCAAAGCATCCGACAACCAGTTGCTTCGCATCGGAGAGCAACGCGTGGTCGATCGAGCCCTCGCAAGGGCCCGCGAAATCTTCGACGGCGCCAACGCCGATCAAAACCTCAAAATGCGCGCCGCTACGCTCTTGGCCGCCAACGGCAACAAGGAAGGGTTCGATTACCTCGAAAAACTCGCCGCTACCAACCATCTCGAAACCGAACTCGACGCATACCAGTGCCTCTACCTCGCCGGGCACACCGACCCGCCCAGCCCCGTCATCAGCGAAGGACTGCAGAACGGAAACCGCTTGGTCAAGGCCAAGGCCGCTACCATCGCCGGGCTCTACAACGATCAGGCTGCCATCACCGTGCTGGCGCCTCTGTTGCAGGACCGGCTCGCCGAAATCTCCGCACCCGCCGCCATGGCGTTGGCCCGGATGGGCTGGCGCGACGCCATACCGACGCTGATGAGGATGGTCGGCGAACTGCACGAGGCCAAGGGCGACGCCGCCGTGTTCGGCCTGGCGCGGCTCAACGGGCCAGACGTGATCAAAGAAGCCAAAGCCAAGCTCGAAACCGCCACCGGCCTCACCCGGTACCGGCTCATCATGCTGCTGTACAAGCTCGACGACCCCGACGGCATGCGGTTGCTCCTCGAAGAAGGAATGTCCGACCCCGGAAGGGCTCTCAAAACTGCCTGTGCGCTCGCCAAACGCGGCGACTGGACCGGCCGCCAGTACCTCGTCAACTACCTCAAGAACAAATATTACGACGAAACCGAAGCCAACCTCGTCAATCGGGCCGAGGCCGCCGTCGGGCTCGTCGCCGCCGGAGAACTCAACGCCGTTTCCGAAATCCAGAAGCTTTTGAGCATCAACAACGCTGCCGCACGAAAACGCATTTGCCTCATGATAGCCGAACTCGGAAAACGCAAGCTCATACCCGTCTTGCAGCCCACAATCGAGAATGCCGACATGGAAGTCGCCATCGAAGCCTGTACGGCCGTCGTGGCCATTGCCAAGCCACAGTTCCAAGCCAAGCTCGCGGAACTCATGAACTGATGACCGACCGGCTCCACGTGCTGGTGGAAGGGATGGTACAGGGGGTCGGATTCCGGTATTCAACACAGCATCGCGCCGTGGCTCTCGGCCTCACCGGCTGGGTGCGAAACCTCCCCGACGGACGCGTCGAAGCCGAGTTCGAAGGGCCCCGGCCCGAGCTCGAAAGAATGCTCGAATGGTGCCGCACCGGCCCGCGATTCGCCGAGGTCACCAAAGTCCTGGCCCACTGGGAAACCGGCGAGCCCAAATATGCCGGATTTCAGTTGCGCGGCTGGTGACCCTGCAATTGCGTACTACCATCCCCCACCTTCACCTTTCATCCTCCACCCCGTTCCGCATTTCCTTTCAGGTGCGTGTCCAAAAACTCCAGTATCTCCGGGAAAATCTTGGCCCGCGCACCCGGCACAAAAAAATCAAACGCATGCCCGTGCTTTACCGTGATCAGCCGCGTCGGCACGCCCAACCGGCGAAGCTGACTATAAAACGCCACCGTCTGACCGTACGGAACCAGGTGGTCTTTTGTGCCGTGGATGAACAGCGTCGGGCACATCGATCCTCTCGCGTAATGCGTCGGCGACGCCGCATCAAACGCATCGCCCCCCCCACGGTACCGCCGCGTTACAAAGTTCCCGATGAACCTCGACGTAAATCCAAACAGCCGGATGTACCCCTTCGGGTGCCGGTAGTACGACATGTCGCTCACCCCATATAAAACCACCCCCGCCCGAATCGACGAACTCACCGACGGCCCTGACGCCGGTTCCAGGCCGTCCTCGGGAGTCGTCGTACCCAGCAGCGACGTCAAATGCCCCCCCGCGCTGTTCCCCAGCGCGCCTATCCGCTCCGGGTCGATCCCGTACGCCGCCGCGTTCGACCGAAGCCACATCACACCCAGCTTGCAGTCGTACAGGCAGTCGGGAAACGCGTACCGCGGCATCATCCGGTAATCTATCGTCGCCGCCACATAACCGTGACGCGCCAACTGCCGGCCGTACCAGTCCAACTGGTACCTCGTACCGAAAAGCCAGCCGCCCCCGTGAATCAGCAACACCGCCGGATGCGTCGCCTCACCGTCGTCCGGCGTAAAGATCGTCAGCTTCAGCGGTTTCCGCGCCGGATGGTTGTATACAACCCCTCGCTGGACATTGTAGCCGTCTTCAGCCGCCGCCATACACGCCATCCCTATCAGCACACACACCCGAGCGAACATTAAAAAAGCCCGTTCTGTTAATCGGTCCGATCCGTCGTATCCGTCCGATTCTTCAACCTATGCACGCCACATTGTGGTGCGGGCGTCTCGCCTGCACACCTCACTGCAATTCCTCGATGGCCCTTGCCAGTTCCGCCCGCCGCGATTCGATCGGCGCCGGGTCTTTCGTAAACTCCGTCATCGACCCCGTAATTTCCCGCGGAACATCCAGCAGCGCCTCGTACCGCGCCCGCTGTTCCGCCGCCATCCCTTCCCGCTTCTGCTCCAACAGCCGCGAAAGAATCGCGTGGTACTCATAATCCTCGACGCCGTCCCGCAGCATTTCCCACCGGATGCTGTCCACCGGCGGTTCAATGACCGGCCCCGCCGGTTTGCCGTCCCCCGCTGATCGTCACCGCGTCGGCCGTTTTTGCCCGCGCCGGCCGCGTCTGGCTGATCTTCCAGCCCGAAGACGCCCACCACACCGCCACATCTGCCGACGAGCACCGCAACAGATCCCCGTAGGACTCTTCAAACAAAACGCACTGCGCCCCCGCAGCAAGCGCCAGCACAACAAGCCCGATCATCAAAATGGGCAAGATAAGTCTTCCCATAGTCTCAAATCCCCTCTTTATGTCGCTTTGGTCCCTTTGGTCGCTTCAGTCTATGGCCGCGGCTGATTATAGAAAAGACCCCTCACCCAGGCAATCCCACCCAAAAGGTCTTCCCCCTCACCCCCTTGCACAATCAACTCCGCACCTGTTCTTCCGTCCCGCCTCCACCCTCCACCCTGTCCTTATCATTCGCGCAGCCGCTTAAACCGAGGCCCTCGGCGCTGTGGTTCGACCGTGCGATCTGAGATCTCAAATTTGAGATTATTAGGCCAGCAGGTTGTCGGGGTCGATGAGGGGCTGGCCCGATTTGCATAGGGTGCAGGAATCGGGCGGCCAGCTTTCGAGTGTGAATCGGGCGAGGGGCTCGTAGCGGGAGTCGAACTTGGCTTCGCCGCCGCTCCGGTCGATGAGTACGCCCACGCCGACGATTTCGGCGCCGCGGCCGCGGAGGTGGTCGATAGATTTTTTGACGGACCCGCCGGTCGTGACGATGTCTTCCACGACGACGACCCGGGCGCCGGGGTCGAGGCGGAATCCGCGTTTGAGTGCCATTCTGGCGCCGCCGTCTTCTTTTTCGGTGAACGCGGCGCGGCACTGGAGGTGGCGGGCGGTTTCGTAGGCCAGCACGATTCCGCCGGTGGCGGGTCCGATGACGAGGTCGACTTTGTCGGCGGCAAACTTATCAGCGAGTGCCTTGCAGAGTTCTTCGGTGATGCGGGGGTATTGCAGTACGCGGGCGGCCTGGAAGAAATGCCGGCCATGGCGGCCGCTGGCATAGATGAAATGGCCTTCAATCAGGGCGCCGGCCTGTTTAAACAATTCGATGACGCGGTCGGGTTTCACTCGAGTTCCTCCAAAGTCAGGCGAATAGGACCCATAGGACCAATAGGACCTATAAGACCCATGCGGGCAGCGCTTTTATGAGCGCCACGCGGCTCCAATTGCCCCGCCGCCGCCACACGGTCGCGCGGGAGCGCGACCCCACCAACTGCCCCACCAAGACTGCTCCACCAAAACTGCCCCACCAAGACTGCCAAAGGCGCCACAACGGCCGTTGTCATATTCTCATTCCTTTTACGAGCCCGGCGATGTTTTCGACGTTGTGGCGCTTCATGTAGGCTTCAATGCCGTCGATCACTCTGGCGGCGGCATCGGGTTGGCGGAACGACATGCTGCCGACAGCCACGGCGGTCGCGCCGGCCAGGAAAAACTGGATGGCGTCGGCCGCTTCGCAGATGCCGCCCATCCCGATCACGGGCACTTTGAGCACGCGGGCCGCGTCCCACACCATTTTCAACGCCACGGGCCGTATGGCCGGGCCGCTGAGGCCGCCGACGATGTTGGCGAGGCGCGGTTGTCGTGTTTCGGGGTCGATGGCCATTCCGAGCAGCGTGTTGATCAGTGAGATGGCGTTGGCGCCGGCTTGTTCGGCGGCGAGTGCGGGTTCGCAGATGTTCATGACGTTGGGAGTGAGCTTGACGAAGAGGGGCAGCCTGGTTGCGGAACGGATGGTTCGAGTGTACAGGGCGACTTTGTCAGCGTCCTGGGCGACGAACGCGGCGCCTCGTGCGATCCGTGCGTCGTGTACGTTGGGGCAGGAGAGGTTGGCCTCGATGGCGTCTGCGGCGCCGGCGTTTTCGAGCCGGGCCGCGAGTTCGGCATACTCTTCCGGGGAGTAGCCGTAGATGTTGGCAATAATGGGCACGCCTTTTTCGCGCAGGAACGGGAGCTTCTTGGCAAGGTACTCGTCCAGGCCGACGTTCTGCAGGCCGATGGCGTTGAGCATACCGGCGGGGGTTTCAACGAGCCGCGGGGGCTTGTTTCCTGCGCGGGGTTTGAGGGTGAGGCTTTTGGTGGTGAGTGCGCCGAGCCGCGAGATGTCGAAGTATTTGTCATAATCTTCCCCGTAACCGAACGTACCGGATGCGACCGTGACAGGGTTTTTCATCACGAGCCCGCCAAGGTTTATCTCGAGGTTCACATTGGCCAGCAACCTGTCTCTCCCTTAGTCCAACTCAAAACATGATACTCAACGTGGCGCGCGCGTCTCGCCCGTGGTCGCCCGGCATCATGGCCGGGACGGCCATGCCACAAATCGGCCTACCGGTCGTAATCGACACGGTGGCGGTCCCAGTCGATGGTTGCGGCGTTGAACACGGGTCCGTCGGCGCAGACTCTCACCATTTTCTCGCCTTCAAGTTCACGCCGGGCCTCGACGACACAGCCGAGGCAGGCCCCGGTCCCGCAGGCCATTTGTGCCTCGAGCGAGACCTGGCAGTCGATACCCAACTGCTCGGCAATGAGCGAGGTGGCGGCCATCATGGCCATTGGCCCGCAGGCGTAGAGGCGCGTGCCGGGCCCCGGCGCGAGTTCGGCCAGCACCTGGGTCGCAGAGGCTTTTTTGCCGGCGGTGCCGTCGTCCGTGGCGACGTAGACGGTGCAACCCATGCGGCGGAAATCGTTTTCGCATAGCAGGTAGTCGCGCGACCGCGCGCCGAGGACCACTTCGGGCATTTTGCCGCAGACCTGCTTGATTTTCTCGGCCAGAGCGGGGAACGGCGCGACACCAATCCCGCCGGCAACGAGGATGTGGCGTTTGAACCCGCATTCCAGCGGCCAGCCGTTGCCGAGGGGGCCTTGCACCGAGACGGTCTGCGCGGGCGTGAGCCGGGCCAGCAGCCTCGTCCCCTCGCCCTCGACCTTGTAGAGGAACGTGACGCCGTCTTCGAAGATCCGCTCGAAACTCATGGGCCTGCGCAGGAACGGGTACAGGCTGTCGGAGACCTGGATCATGGCGAATTGGCCGGGTCGTGCGTCGCGCGCGATCTTGGGGCATTGCACGGCGAGCCGGAGATGGCCGGGGGCCACTTGGTGGTGCGCCAGGATGGCGCACTCGCTGACGGTCGGCATCGCCTACCTCCGATCCAGGGCGAGTTGGTTGCGCAGGAGGTTCAGGCTGACGCGGACGCGCTCGGCGAGCACCTCGCCCACGCCTTCCACGGCGACGAGGTCTTCTTTGGGCGCGCGGATGATCTGTTGGAGCGACCCGAACCGCTGGACGAGGTTGTCGACGATCTGCGGTTGGAGCCTGTGTGTGCTCATGAGCATGCGGTAACCGCGCGGCGACAGGTAGGTGTCGATGACGCGTGGGGTGGGGCCATACCCGAGTGCTTGGCTGATGGCGCCGAGGTTGAGGAGTTCTTCCTGGGTCAGTTCGGCGACTTTCTCCCGCGCCTGCTCGAACGTGGCCGCGGGCTTTTCCTTGTAATAATCCTTGGTTACCAGTTCGGCTTCCTCGGTGGGGATGATAAGTTCTTCCAACTGCAGCGAAATCAGCCGGCCTTCGGTACCGAGTTCGAGCAGGTATGGTTCGATTTCGCGGGCAATCCGCTGGACCATTTCGCACCGCTGGACGGCCTTGCAGACGTCGAAAATGGTGACCATGTCCTGGAACTCTCTGATGGAGAGGTCGCGCATCGTTTGGTTGAGCACGTTAATGTATTTTTCGAGGGTCTGGATGGCCTGGGTGGCCTTGTTGAGGAGGGTCGGGATACTGTCCATGACGTGTTTGAAGCTGTGGACGTAGAGCGTCACGCTGGCCCGCCGTTCCGACAACGCGACCACGACGCATTTCGCCTGCCGCGCGATGCGTTCGCCGGCCCGGTGGCGCGTGCCGGTCTCATCGGAAGGGATCGAAGTGTCGGGTTTCAGGAACCGGTTGGCAAAGGCGATTCGTTTAGCGTCTTTGCTCAGCAGGATTGCGCCGTCCATTTTGGAAAGCTCGTAAAGGAGTTGCGCGGTGCATGGTGCGTCGACTTTCACGCCGCCTTCAGAAAGTTCGGAGAGCGTCTTGATGTCGCCGATGCAGAGTAGCGCGCCGTTCCGGCTTTGTAGGATGGCGCTGATAGCCTCTCGAATGCGCGTGCCCGGCGATACCATCAGGAGGGCTTCGCGGTAGGCTTCTTGCGAGTTTTTGCGTTTGCGGTTAGTCATGTAACCCCTCCAGACACAAGTCAACCGCCTGCATAACGGTACTGACCGGAACGACGTTGACGCCTAATCCCTCGGCATCTGCCGCAACTGCGGCCGCAACGCTCCTGGGTATGATACACGTTGTGAACCCAAACTTGGAAGTTTCGAGTATGCGGGGCCGCGCCATGTCGACCGCCCGCACTTCGCCGGCCAGCCCGACCTCGCCGAACGCGGCCACCCGCCCCGGGATCGCGATCTCGCGCAGGCTCGACGCCAGCGCCAACGCCACGGCCAGATCCGCCGCGGGCTCGTCCAGCCGGACCCCGCCGACCGCGTTGACGAACACGTCCTGCGTGGCGAAATGGAGGCCGCCGCGTTTTTCGAGCACGGCCAGCAGGAGTGCGAGCCGGTTCGGGTTGACGCCGGTGGCGGTTCTGCGGGGGGATACGAGCGGCGAGCCCGTCACCAGTGCCTGCACTTCGACCAGCAAGGGCCGGGTGCCTTCGATGCTTGGGAATACAGCGGACCCGCTGACGCCGGTCGGCCGCTCGCTGAGGAACAGGGCGCTGGGGTTTTCGACGTCGATCAGCCCGGCGTCGGTCATTTCAAACACGCCGATCTCGTTGGTCGAGCCGAACCGGTTTTTGACGGCGCGCAGGATTCGCAGGGCCTGGCGCCCTTCGCCTTCGAAATAGAGCACGGTGTCGACGAGATGTTCGAGCAGCCTTGGCCCGGCGATCTGGCCGTCTTTAGTGACGTGGCCGACCAGGAAGATCGGGACGTTCTGGCCTTTGGACAGGCGCAGGAACTCGTTGGCGCATTCGCGGACCTGGCCGACGCTGCCCGGCGCCGCCGGCAGTTGCGGCGAATAAACCGACTGGATCGAGTCGATGATGACAAACTCGTAGTCGCCGCTGAGGATGTGCTTGCGGATCACGTCGACGGCCGTTTCAGTGAGCAAGTGGAGGTTTTCGTTGAGGGCGCCGAGCCGCCGCGCCCGGATTTTGGTCTGGTTGAACGATTCCTCGCCGGATACGTAGAGGACCTTGCCATGCGTTTCGGCGAGATGGCGCGACACCTGCAGCATCAGCGTCGATTTGCCGATGCCTGGGTCGCCGCCCACCAGCGTCAGCGAGCCCGCCACCACGCCGCCGCCCAACACCCGGTCGAATTCGGCCACGCCCGTCGACACGCGCGGCGGTTCCTCGCCGCTTGCCGCCGTCAGCGGCATCGGCTCCGAGCCATCCACAATGGCCGGCCGCTCGTATTGGCCCTTCTCCTCGACCCGCTCCTCGACGACCGAGTTCCATTCTGCGCATTCGGGGCAGCAGCCGGCCCACCGCGGCAGGACCGCCCCGCACTGCTGGCACACGAACGCTGTTTTGATCTTAGCCATTGCGCCTCCACTGAGACTCTAACCGCCCGGAAAGGCCAAGGTCAAACGTGGCAAAACTAGCGTTGGTGGCGGGGTTTGTGGTATCAGTAATCGTCTTGAACCCAGAATCCGGGAAATACTAACTGATGGAACGATTGCAGTTTCTAACGGAAGCGCAGGTGCTCGAGTTGCGGGCGCGGTTTGGCAGCCCGATCTACGTCTATGACGAAGCCACGCTGCGCGCGCAGGCGCGGATAGCCCTGGCTTTTCCGCACGCCTACGGGTTGCGGGTGCGGTATGCGATGAAGGCGCTGCCGACGGGTGCGATCCTGCGTCTGTTCGACTCGATGGGCATCCACACCGACGCGAGCAGCGGGTTTGAAGCGCGTCGCGCCCTGGCCGCGGGGATTGCGCCGTCGCACATCCAGATCACGGCGCAACAGATGCCGGACGATCTGGCGGAGTTGCTTGACCTCGGCGTGCTGTTCAACTGCTGCTCGCTGCACCAGCTCGACACGTACGGCCGGCTGCGGCCCGGGACGGACGCGTGCGTGAGAATCAACCCCGGCCTGGGATCCGGCCACAGCAACCGGACGAATACGGGCGGCCCGTCGGCCAGCTACGGCATCTGGCACGGGCACCTGGACGAGGTGTTCGCGACGGCGCAGCGCCATGGGCTTCGCATTGCGCGGATGCACACGCACATCGGGTCGGGCGCGGACCCGGAGGTGTGGAACCGGTGCGCAATCCTGACGCTGGGCGTTGCGGCGCAAATGCCGGAGGTCGAGTTGGTCAGCCTCGGCGGCGGGTTCAAGGTGGCGCGAGTGGCAGGCGAGGTTTCGGCGGACCTCGAGGAGATCGGGAAGCGGATTGCCGCTGATGTCGAGGAATTTCATTCGAGGCACGGCCGAAAACTGAGACTCGAGATCGAACCGGGTACGTTTCTGGTGGCCAATGCGGGCGCGGTGATCTGCACCGTCATCGACGTCGTCGACACCGGCCCAGCCGGCTACTCGTTCATCAAAGTTGACAGCGGGATGACGGAAAACCCGCGCCCCGCGATGTACGGCGCGCAACACCCACTCACGGTCGTGGCGGTCGAGCCGGGTGAGCGGCCGGAGCGGGATTACGTGGTAGCGGGCCATTGTTGCGAGAGCGGCGACATCCTCACGCCGGAGCCGGGCAACCCGGAGGGCATCCGGCCGCGGGCGTTGAAAGAGGCGCGGATCGGCGACGCGCTGGTGATGGGCGGCGCGGGGGCGTACTGTTCGGGGATGGCGTGCAAGAACTACAACTCGTTTCCGGAATCGGCGGAAATACTGTTGACTAAAAGCGGCCCGGTGGTGATTCGCCAACGGCAGTTGATTGAGCACATGATACAAAACGAGCTAGTGATGGGGTCTGGGGAATTGCGGATTTCGGGTTAAGAGCAGAGCGGCGAGTTGAGTTTTGTCTCAAGCGTCTCATAAGTCCCAGTCGTTCCGAGCTATTTCTTTGCAAAATGCCATAGAATGATAGATAGTACTAGCGGAGGAACCGTGATGGGTAAGGCCGTAGCGTTCATAACGGGGGCAAGCCGGGGTATCGGCAGGGGCATTGCATTGCAACTGGCCGAACACGGGTACGACATTGTCGCCGCGGCCACCAAGGCCAATCCGTCCGAGAAACGCCGGGGCGTGTACGAAGTCAAGGCGCGGGTCGAGCAGTTGGGCCAGCGGTGCCTGCCGGTGGCGGGGGATATTGCCGACCTCGATTCGCACCGCGACATGATCCACCGGGCGCTCGACCATTTCGGGGCGATCGACCTGCTGGTCAACAACGCGGGGGTTGCGCCGCTGCACCGGCTCGACATCCTCGAGACGTCCCCGGAAAGCTATGACCGGCTGCTGGGCATCAACGCGCGTGGCCCATTTTTCCTGACGCAAGCCGTAGCGCGTGTCATGATCGAGCAGGTCAAGGCGGGGCGGGCGCTGCCGCCGGCCATAATTTTCATTACGAGCATCAGCGCGAACACGGCCAGCCCCAACCGGGCCGAGTACTGCGTCAGCAAGGCCGCGCTGAGCATGACGGCGCAGAATTATGCGGTGCGCCTCGCCCCGTACGGCATCTGCGTGTATGAAATCCGGCCCGGCATCATCGCCACCGACATGACGGCCGCTGTTAAGGAAAAGTACGACGACCTCATCGCCAATGGGCTGCTGCTGCAGGGCCGGTGGGGCGTCCCCGAAGACGTGGGAAAGGCCGTCGTCGGCCTCGCGGAAGGTTATTTCAACTACGCGACCGGGGCGATTATCGAGGTAGGGGGCGGGTTCGGCGTCCGGCGGCTGTGAGCCAGCGGGGTGCCACGCGGTGTGGCCAGATGAGGTTTGCCCTCTCGTAGGCGCGGTCGTCTCGCCCGCGCCGTCCAGCACGCAGGCTACCCTCAACGGGATTGGCCTACTTCTTCAAGTCTAGCCACGCCATTGGACGGCGCGGTCGTCTCGCCCGCGCCGTCCAGCCCACAAACCCCACATCAAAGCCACTGCGCCTGCCCCAAACCAAAAGCTTAGAGGACCCCGTAGGCGCGGTCGTCTCGCCCGCGCCGTCCAGCACACAAAGCTGCGGCAAAACTGCAAACCCGTCCTGGAAAGAAAAGGCGGTGGGATCAAGGGTCTGTAGTCAATCGGGTATGCAGTTGGTTGAGGCTATGGGGTCTCATGGAAGCCGGCTTGTTGGATGGCGCGGGCGAGACGTCCGCGCCTACGGGCTCGTCACCCACTCCAAGGTGAACAGCGCCAGCGTGATGGTATCGTAGGGGGTCTTTTCGCCGGCTTCATAGAGGCAGGCGATGGTGTCGTCTGGCAGCACGGCGAGATCGGAATAAGCGGCGGGCCCGGCGTGGAGTGTCTTTGCGACGGGCCAAGTCCGGCAGTCGTCGTAGCTGAGCCTGACGGTCATGTTTTCGCGCCTTCTGCTGGCGGGGTTCGAGAACACCACGACGTTCCCCCCGCCGCCTTCCGCCGTGCTGTACCGGACGGAGCTGGCCTGGCACACGGGCTCGATGAGGGCCGGGTCGTCGGCCGCGGGTGACCACGTCAGGCCGGCGTCGGCGCTGGTCGACACCGCCCGCAGGTGCGTATTGCGGTAGTTGCGCATGTTGAGGTAGATGCGCCCGTCTTCGAGCTCGACGGCGATGCACTCGTTGGTCCTGCCATCGACCACGCCGCCGATCTGCCAGGACGCGCCCCCGTCGTCCGAGTAGATAATATGCGAATGCCAGTCATCTTTTTCGGGGCCTGTCGAGTGGTCGCACGGGATGATGATCCGGCCAGGCTCGAGCTGAATGCCGTGGCCGGGGCCGGTCGCGTACCACCGCCAATCGGGCCGCCGCGTCGTAACCGAGATGTCGGCCAGCGGCGACCAAGTCAGCCCGTCGTCGGTGCTTTTGGTCAGCCAGACCGTCCGTGGCGGCGCCTCGCCCTTCAGGATCTTGTCCTCGGGCCCGTCGCCCTTATTCTGCGTAAGCGGGAGCAGGATCGCGCCGGAAACCCTGTCCACGACGGGGCACGGGTTGCCGCACGTGTCCGGCCCCGCGTCCGCGATGACCTGCATCGCCGACCACGTCCGGCCGCCGTCGGTGCTCCGCCTCACCACGGTATCGATGTCGCCCGAATCGTTGAGGCTGGTTTTCCTCGCCTCGCAAAACGCCAGCAGCGACCCGCTCTTCGTGACAGCCAGCGCCGGGATCCGGTATCCAAAGTACCCGCCTTCCCCGGCCCGAAACAGCACTTGTTTGCTAATCGCCGTTTCCCCCGCCGCCGCCGCAGCCACCATAACCACCGTGCAAATAATCACGATCTTATTCACAACGCCTCCTACAAAGCATTATCGAGCACTAAACCCGGTAATATTCCATACACAGAGCGAAAAACAGGGACTGACTCGATTTTCGGCAGTTTGAAAATCGTGTCTGTCCCTGCTTTTCGCGGCCACGAAGCAACTACTCCACTTTTGCACCGGCCACCAGCCTGATTTGTTATCATAGCCTCATGCCGACGCGCGAACAACAGGTCAATCTCCTTGTAGTGCTCGGGCCGACGGCGTCCGGCAAGACGCGGCTGGGCGTGCGGCTCGCGCTCGAGTGGCGC